>CAYXHU010000570.1:0-1506 GCA_964464675.1 uncultured Acidimicrobiia bacterium | reverse complement strand
CGCCGGATGGTCGATCGACCCACTGCACTGCCAGTTCACCGACAACGAGTTCGGCCCGAAGGGGGAGATCCGTCACGTTCCCTACGGCGAGGGCACCCTGCGGGTGACGCCCCTCGTGGAGGCGGCCGTGGCCGCCGGGTTCAGGCTGACACTCATCTCCGAGGCCCACGACGAGGCCAGCCACGACGCCATCGGCAGGGAGGTCGGCGCGGCCCTCGAATCGGCCCGGCCGGTGCAGCCGGAGAAGGGCACCAGGGCGCTCGGGTCGGGGAAGGTCCGGTACCCGGAGGAGACCAGGGTTGGTCCCGACGGCGACGGCTACGTCCTCGTCGGCTTCGATCGCCCGCTCCGGATCCGCAACCTCGGCAAACCCTTCTTCCCGGACGGGGAGACGAAGGGGGATCTGCTCCAGTACTACGCGGCCGTTGCGCCGCTGCTGCTCCCTCACCTGCAGGATCGGGCCATCGTGATGGCCAGGTTCCCGGAAGGAGCCGACGGCCCGTCGTTCTACGAGAAGCGTGCACCTTCCCACGCTCCCGAATGGCTCGTCACCGCCCCCCTGTGGTCCGAGCACGCCGGGGAGAGCATCTCGTTCGTGACGGCGCCCGACGTCGAATCCCTGCTGTGGATCGTCAACGGCGGCGCCATCGAGATCCACCCCTGGCTGAGCCGGATCCATTCGGCCGACCGGCCCGACGCCGCGGTGTTCGACCTCGACCCGGCGGAGGGCGCGTCGTGGGAGCAGGTGGCGACAGTCGCCGGTCTCCTCGAGGTAGTGCTCAACCGGCTCGGCCTGCAGGGATACCCGAAGACCTCGGGAGCCACCGGGCTGCACGTCTACGTGCCCGTCGAGCCGGAGTATCCCTTCGCCCGCGTGCGGCGCTTCGTGGAGGCGGTGGGCCGTCTCATCGTGGCCGCCGACCCATCCCTGGCGACCATGGAGTGGGACATCCCCAAGCGTGAGGGCAAGGTGTTCATCGACCACAACCAGAACGTCGCTGGCAAGACCATCGCCTCCGTGTACTCGGTGCGCCCTCGGCCGGGGGCCCCGGTATCGACCCCCCTCCTGTGGGACGAGATCGAAGCCTTCGACCCGACCGGTTCGACCATGGCGACCGTCTGGGCGCGGCTCGATCGCTACGGCGACCTGTTCTCTCCGGCGATCCGGGGCGGCCAGACCCTCGACGCCGCCGAGGCATCGCTCGGCCTCCTCTGAGCCGCTCAGCGCACGAAGCCCGCCGCCAGCTCGCCCGCTTCTTCGAATCGAACGCCGCGGGCATTCAGCCACGCCCGCATGCCGTCGGAGACCGGCCCGTAGAGGCGAAGACGGGCCTGGTGGGCGGTGTGCTTGAGGCGGGTGAACTCGTCACTCCACCGTTCGAGCATCTCGTGGTGGGCCACCCACGACTCCGGTGACTCGTGCACGATCACCGACGTGACCGTCCCGCCCGACCGGTCCACGTAGAAGCTGTAGCGGGTCATGGTCGCCACCCCGTCGCGCTGCAC
>CAYXHU010000569.1:0-1506 GCA_964464675.1 uncultured Acidimicrobiia bacterium | reverse complement strand
AAGGGCGAGATCGACGACATCGACCACCTCGGCAACCGCCGGGTCCGCACCATCGAGGAGCTCGGCGGCGACGAGCTCCGCAAGGGCTTCCTCAAGCTCAAGCGCACCGTGCAGGAGCGCATGAGCATCAAGGACGTCGAGACGATGAGCCCACGCACGCTCATCAACTCCCGCACCGTGTCGTCCGCCATCGAGTACTTCTTCGGCCGGGGCGAGCTCTCCCAGGTCGTCGACCAGGTCAACCCCCTCTCCCAGCTCACCCACGAGCGGCGCCTGAGCGCACTGGGGCCCGGCGGACTCAACCGCAAGCGAGCCGGCTTCGACGTCCGCGACGTCCACATCTCCCACTACGGCCGCATCTGCCCCATCGAGACCCCCGAGGGCACCAACATCGGCCTCATCGTGTCCCTGAGCGTGTTCGCCGGCGTCGACGAATACGGCTTCCTGGTCACCCCCTACCGGCGGGTGGTCAACGGCCGCCTGGCGTACCGCCAGGAAGAGGGCCGGCAGGTGTCCGACATCCGCTACCTGCGCGCCGACGAGGAAGACGTGGTGTGCATCGCACCCGCCGACACCGCGATCGACAAGAACCGGCGCCTGGTCGGCGACATGATCCTCGTGCGGCGCGGCGGCGACTTCATCCACGTGCCCTCGAAGGAGGTCGACTTCGTCGACATCTCGCCGAAGCAGATGGTCGGCGTGTCGGCCGCACTCATCCCCTTCCTGGAGCACAACGACGCCAACCGCGCCCTCATGGGCTCCAACATGCAGCGACAGGCCGTGCCCCTGCTCACCACCGAGCCGCCGCTCATCGCCACCGGCATGGAGAAGCCGGTGGCCAGCAACTCGGGCATGGTGGTGGTTGCCGAGGAGGAGGGCGTGGTGACCCACGTGTCGGCGGAGCGGGTGGTCGTGGGCGACCACGAGTACCCCCTGCGCAAGTTCGTCGGCCTGTCCGAACGCACCTGCCTGAACCAGCGGCCCATCGTGCGCGAGGGCGAGAGCGTGAAGAAAGGCCAGGTGCTCGCCGACGGCGCCGGCACCCACGAGGGCGAGCTGTCGCTGGGCAAGAACGTGCTCGTGGCCTTCATGCCCTGGGACGGCTACAACTTCGAGGACGCCATCCTCGTCAGCGAGGACCTCGTGCGCGAGGACAAGTATACGTCGATCCACATCGAGGAATTCGAGGTCGAGATCCGCGAGACCAAGCTCGGCCGCGAGGAGTTCACCCGCGACATCCCCAACGTCTCCGAACGCGCCCTGGGCAACCTGGACGACGACGGCATCATCCGGGTCGGCACGCGCGTCCGCCAGGGCGATATCCTGGTCGGCAAAGTCGCCCCCAAGAGCAAGACCGAGCTCTCGCCCGAGGAGAAGCTCCTCCACGCCATCTTCGGCCGCGCCGGCGAGGACGTCAAGAACGAGTCCCTCGACGTCCCCTCCGGCGTCGAGGGCATCGTCATCGACACACAGAAGTTTTCCCGCAAGGCCCAGCTCTCCGGCGAA
>CAYXHU010000568.1:0-1516 GCA_964464675.1 uncultured Acidimicrobiia bacterium | reverse complement strand
AGGGCCCGGCCGCGGCGGCGAGGGAGGCCCCCGCTGCCACGATGGCGGCGACCCCCCAGAGGTCGAGCGGCATGACCGCTCCCACACCGAGCCAGGCAAGAGACTCGGCAACCGCCAGGCCGCGGGCCCAGCGGCCCTTGGCCACCAGCATTCCGGTCACGGCGACCGCCGCCAGGAGCGCCAGGTCGGCAGCGAGCAGGGCGGCGGGGGCGGCTGCGAACGGTTCCGGATCGAGCAGGAGGCGCGTCGACCAGGCGGCCGCTGAGGCCGTGAACAGCGCGGCGACGGCAAACGCGGGACGTACCACGACCGGTCATTATGCCGGGACGGGAGCGCCTGCGGTCCGGGAGTCCGGCCGCGCCGCTACCGTCTCGCGCCGTGGAAGGCCACACCCACGCCGGCGAGTACGTGTACTGCCCGATGTGCGCCGCCCGGCTGGAACGCAGACGGGTCGGCGGTGCCGAGCGACCCGTCTGCCCGGCGTGCGGCTTCGTGCACTGGCGGAATCCCGGCGTCGGGGCGGCGGTGCTGGTGTTCGACGGGGAGGGCCGGGTGCTGTTGGTCCGGCGCGGGAGCGGATCGACCCGGCCCGGTCTGTGGTGCGTCCCGGCGGGATTCGTGGACTACGGCGAGGACGTGAGGGCGGCGGCGGCCAGGGAGCTGCAGGAGGAGACGGGGCTCGAGGCCGAGGTGGGCGACGTGGTGCACGTCGCCTCGAACTTCCACGATCCTGCCAAGCTCACGGTGGGCGTCTGGTTCGCAGGCACCGTCACCGGGGGGACCGCGGTGCCGGGCGACGACGCCGACCGGCTCGGCTGGTTCGGGCTCGACGAGCTGCCCGAGATGGCCTTCGAGACCGACGTCGAGCTGCTGGCCCGGTTACTGGCAGAACGCTCGCACTAGCGAGCCGGTCTCGTGTCGACCAGGCCGGGGATCCGCTGGTTCCCGATGTAGGTGTTGTACCGGTAGATGTCGGGCTCCACCGTGGAGAAGTCGAACTCCCATGAGTCGCCCGGCACGAGCACCGGGCTCTCGAACAGGAAGGTGCCGTCGTCCTTGCGGTCGCGCGAGATGATCTGGTACTCGCGGGGCGGGTCCTGGTTTTCCCACCTGACGATCCAGATCTCCTCGAGGGCGATCTCCAGGTTCGCCGGGGTGAACTTCCCGTTCTCGATGACGACGACCGTCACGCCCTCGGGGGGTGGTTCGGTGGTCGTGGTGGTCGACGGCGCCTCATCGCGGTCGAGGGCGGCGTCCGACGGACCGCTGCCGCAGCCGGCGGCGACGAGCCCCATGAGAGCTATCAGTGCGATGGCACGACGCAATCCGGTTCTCCTCCCGATCGTGGCGGGCAGTCTAGGCCCCTCGTCGGCTCACGTCGGCGGGGGAAAGGGCCGGGAGCCGGCGGCATACGGGTCCCACCGGGACACCTCGGTCCACGGGCTCCCGGGGGTGAGGGTGATCACCGTTCCGTGGCTCGGCTGAGTGAATGATTCTACCGTCAGAGTATCCGTAG
>CAYXHU010000567.1:0-1519 GCA_964464675.1 uncultured Acidimicrobiia bacterium | reverse complement strand
CGCGTCGACAGCGGCTATCGGGCCGGTTCGACGGTCAGCCAGTACTACGACAACCTCGTCTCGAAACTCGTGGTCTGGGGTCGAGACCGCGCCGAGGCCGTCTCCCGCGCCCGGCGGGCGCTCGCGGAATACAAGATCACGGGGATCGCCACCACGATCCCCTTCCACGGTGAGGCACTGCGCAACGAGTCGTTCTGCGCGGGCACTCACCACACCAGGACCGTCGAGGACGAGATGGAGCTGGGCGGCCTCGACCGGCCGGTCGTCCCGCAGCTTCCCGAGGACGAGGAGCTGGCGGAACGTGAGATGACCGTCGAGGTCGGGGGACGTCGGTTCGTGGTGAAGCTGTGGGCCCCGGAGCTGGCGGCGCCTGCGACCGGCGGGCGCCGCCCGCCGCCCCGCCGCCGCCCTCCCAAGCTCACCAAGCAATCGTCCCTCTCCGAGGGCGAAGGGGTGATCACCGCGCCGATGCAGGGCACCATCGTCAAGGTGCACCACCGCGCCGGGGAGGCGGTTGACATCGGTGAGCCGCTGTTCATCCTCGAGGCGATGAAGATGGAGAACGAGATTCGCTCCCCGGTCACCGGCGAGATCGTCGATCTGCGCGTGCAAGCCGGCGATAGGGTCGCCAACGGCCAGGTGTTGGCGATCGTCAGGTAGTCGAGCTTCCTTCGCTCACTCCAGGGCCGACTTGACTGCAGGATGCACGATGTCCCCGCCGGCGATGTTGAGCGCTCCGGCGAGTTTCGGGTGATCTGCGTCGCCGGCGATCACGTACGGAACCCTCGGGGCGACGGCGGCGCTGAGCGCCCTGCTGGCGGTGGCCGGGAACTGCCCGGGCACGTTGGTCACGCAGTAGTGGATGACGCCGTGCTCCACGTAGGTGGGCTCGCTGTGGCTCGTGGGACGGGCAGTGGCGACGCAGCCGCCCTGGTCGATGGCCAGGTCGACGATCACCGCCCCGGGCTTCATGGCGACGACATGCTCCTCCAGCACGACGATGGGGGCCCTGGCGCCCGGTACGAGTGCGGCACCGATCACGATGTCTGCCCCCCGGACCGCCTCGCCGACGGCCTGGGTCTCGGAGCGCAGAGTGGCCGAGGTGAGCCCCTCCATGTTGGCGTGCCACAGGCGATCCAGGTCGACGTCGACGCCGATCACCTCGGCGTCGAGGCCGCGGGCGCCGCGGGCCGCCATGGTCCCCGAGATGCCCATGCCGATGACGACCACCCTGGCCGGGGGAACGCCGGCTGCGCCGCCGATCAGCATGCCCTCGCCCTGGCCGAGCAGCCGGGCGCCGTGCAGGATCGAGGCCCGGCCCGCGATCTCGCTCATGGGGGCGAGCAGGGGAAGCAGGCCGCGCTCGGTCAGGGTCTCGTAGGCGTACGCCTCGACGCCGGTGGCCGCCAGCTCCCGGGCGAGAGCCGGCACCGCGGCGAGGTGCAGGTACGTGAACAGGCGCAGCCCCGTGCGGAAGTACCCGTACTCGGCCGGGAGCGGCTCCTTCACCTTGACGACG
>CAYXHU010000566.1:0-1527 GCA_964464675.1 uncultured Acidimicrobiia bacterium | reverse complement strand
ATCTCCGGCGGCGAGGAAGGGGCCCGACACGGCCCCTCGATCATGCCGGGCGGGTCGCCGGCCGCCTGGCCGTTGGTGCGCGACGTGCTCCAGTCGATCGCGGCACGCACCTCCGACGGCACTCCCTGCTGCGACTGGATCGGCCCCAACGGCTCCGGGCACTTCGTGAAGATGGTCCACAACGGCATCGAATACGGAGACATGCAGCTGATCGCCGAGTCGTACCACCTCATGCACGCCGGGCTGGGAATGAGCCACGACGAGATGCACGAGACGTTCGCCACGTGGAACTCGGGGCGCCTCGACTCCTACCTCGTCGAGATCACCGCCGACATCATGGCCTACACCGAAGACGGGGCCCCGCTCGTCGAGTCGATCCTCGACGCTGCAGCGCAGAAGGGCACCGGGGCGTGGACGGCGGTCACGGCCCTCGAGCGGGGAGTCCCCGTGACCCTGGTCGCCGAAGCCGTCTTCGCCCGGTTCGTGTCGGCGCTCACGACCGAGCGCGCCGCCGCCTCGCGCATCCTCCCGGGACCCCAGGGCCGGATCGAAGGAGACCGGGCGGAGGTCCTCGCAGACCTGGAACACGCCATGTATGCCTCGAAGATCGTCTCCTACGCCCAGGGGTTCATGCTGCTGCGGGACGCCGCCCGCCATTACGGCTGGGAACTCGACCACGGGGGGATCGCCCAGCTCTGGCGTGAGGGGTGCATCATCAGGGCGGTGTTCCTCGACGAGATAAGGGCGGCCTTCGCCCGCGACCCCGACCTGGCGATCCTCCTCACCGACCCCTTCTTCGCCGAGGCGGTGTCCGCGGCCCAGGACGGCTGGCGACGAACCGTGGCCCGTGCCGCCGTCGCCGGCATCCCCGTGCCGGCCTACGGCACGGCCTTGTCGTTCTACGACGCGTACCGCAGCGCCCGGCTGCCGGCCAACCTCATCCAGGCCCAGCGGGACTACTTCGGGGCACACACGTACGAGCGCATCGACCGGCCTCGGGGCGAGACCTTCCACACCGACTGGGATGGGTGACGGCGTCAGAAGCCAAGGGGGCCAACCACGCCGGCGGCTTGGGTTCGGGCCCCGATTGCTGCTGTTCGGGCGATCTGGATCACTCGGATGTCTTCGACGGGACCTTCACCGGTCTTGGGGACGGCGTTGGCTGCACCGCTGATCACAGCCCGTGCGGCTGCGATGGGGTCGGCGGGATCCGACTTCCCCAGGCGGCGTCGGGCCTGACGGTTCGGTCGGATCACCTCGACCTCTTCGATTCCCCGCCCGGTGAGGAACCCGGTGGTGGCACGCCCGCAGCTCGCGGTGCCCTCGGATGCTGCAGCAAGGCTTCCACGAGGTCACGTCCGGCCGGCCGCTCTCTCATCGGCCGGTCCACCGGACGGATCGGCAGGTCACGAACAAGCCGCGGCCAGTCTCACCCAGGGTCGGATTCCCCCGGCGTCCCTGATCCAGTCAGACGTGTCACATCTGGTTCGTATGGTGTGTGGATGGAAGCGCTGGTCGATGCTCCGG
>CAYXHU010000565.1:0-1533 GCA_964464675.1 uncultured Acidimicrobiia bacterium | reverse complement strand
GTGCTTCGCCCTTGAGTTCGGCGAGGATCTCTTCGACGGGTCGGCCGGTGGCCTTGGCCTTGGCCTCCGCCGAGCGCCTGAGCAGATGATCTGGGATGCCTGCCACGTCGTCCTCTTCCCTAGAGCGGACCCGAGATCCCGCCGTCCTTGCGGACCCGCCAGAAGTGCACCGCCATGAAGATGACGATGAGGAACGGCAGGGCGAGGACGTGCAGCACGTAGAACCTGAGCAGGGTGGGAGCCCCGACCTCGATGCCGCCGAGCAGGACGAAGCTCACCTGGTCACCGAAGACCGGCGTGTACCCCGCCATGTTGGCGCCCACCGTCACCGCCCACAGCGCCAGCTGGTCCCACGGCAGCAGGTAGCCGGTGAACGACAGCAGCAGCGTGAGCAGCAGCAGCACGACGCCGACCACCCAGTTGAACTCTCTCGGCGGCTTGTAGGCGCCGTGGTAGAAGACCCGCGTCATGTGCAGGAACACCGTGATCACCATGAGGTGGGCACCCCAGCGGTGGATGTTTCGCACCAACTGGCCGAAGGCCACGCTCGACGACAGGGAGGCGATGTCCTGGTAGGCATCCGGCGCGGAGGGCCGGTAGTAGAACATCAGGAAGATGCCGGTGATCGTCAGCAGGATGAACAGGAAGAAGGAGAGTCCGCCCAGGCAGAGGGTGTAGGAGAGTCGAACCCCGTGCCGCTTCACCTTCACCGGGTGGAGGTGGTACAGCACGTTGTTCATGATCACGTAGGAGCGGTTGCGGGGACTGTCGGTATGGCTCTTCCGGAAGGGAGACCCGGGGCGGAAGATGCTCTCCCACGCCTCGCTTCCCCGGATCCGGTCGCCGACCTTCGACAGTCGCTCGGCCAGACCGACCCGTCCGTTTCCGTTGCCGTTCGCCACCTCGTCCTCCGTCTCAGAAGCGCATGCCGTACGCGTCGCCGTTTCCCTGGCCCCGGTCACCGCCTTCAACCCGCCGCGGAGCGTCGAGGCCCGGCTCCCCGTCCCCGGTGGCGAGCCGGCCGCCGAACGCGATCCCGCCGGTGGGGCAGACATCGACCGTCGCCAGCCGGTGGCCGTCGCGGAGGGCCGGGGTCTCGAACCCGACGCCTATCCTCGCCATCGGCTACCTCCCACCCTTCACGAGGGGGCGCCCGTAGGTCGAGAATCGCGGCTCGGCCTCGTCCGTCGGCGGCGGCCGCTTGCCTCGTACCTGCAGCTGGTATGCCGTCACGGCCACGACGACGAGCATCAGGGCGGCGTAGCCGCCGCTGATCGCGTCTTTGATGACGCCGAAGCTGATGCTCACCTCGTTGTTGAGGACGAGCCACCTCGGGATGGTGAAGGCGACCTTCTGGTAGGTCCACTCGAAGCTGCCCTGGGTGAGGGTGAGGAACTGGTGGGGCACGACTCCGAACAGGATCAGCATCTCGACCGTCACCAACAGGGCTCCGAGGGTCGCCCGGGCCCAGGTGAGCGGCTTGCCGAGGATCCAGCCGAGGACGATCCCGGCGAACACCATCTGGCTGCCGAC
>CAYXHU010000564.1:0-1541 GCA_964464675.1 uncultured Acidimicrobiia bacterium | reverse complement strand
ACCCGACGGTACATCACCGAGTACCGGTACGACACCGGCTACTGTTCCGACGAGTGCGAGCGGCACGAGGACTGGAGGGAAGACCTATGAACGAGGCACTGACGCTCGTCGAGATGTCGCACGACCAGTACCGTCAGGCCATGGAGGACTACGAGCGGAAGCGCCGCTCGTACATCAACGCGCTCGCGTTCGCGCGGGAGCAGGGTGCCTCCTACGCCGCCATCGGCAGGGCCGTGGGGCTGACCCGGCAGCGTGTGTTCACGCTGATTAAGGACAGCCGGCCAGAGGTGCTTGACTAAGATACCCCGTGCCCCTAGGGTCGGCGGCGCCTTCGGGGGCGCCGCCGCCCGGGGGGACTAGGAGGGAACATGGATAGCGAACCGAAGCGTGGCCGGGGCAAGTTCGACGGCTGGTCGAAGTCGTCGCTGAAGTCCGTGCTGGACGGCTGCTCGTGGCAGTGGGCGCTGCAGCGGGTCGGCGGGCTGGACGGCGGCTCGACGCCACACTCGGCGGCCGGGACCGGGATGCATGCGGCCATCGAACTGCACGAGCGTCAGCGCATCGATGACGGAACCGTTCCCGAGCCGTTGACGCTGTCGGAGGAGGCGGCCCGGGCCGCATGGGAAGACGGCGCCAGCATCCCCAGCCAGTGGCACAACATCCACGGCGACCAGCGTCAGGCCGCCGAGTGGGCCCTCGAACTCACCGACACGTGGCTGGCCAGCGGGACCCGGGACATCCTCCTCGGGTACCGGCCCATCGACGTCGAGCCCCACGTCGAGACCGCCGACGTCACGGTGTCGGGCGGGCTCCGGGGATACCTCGACTGGCTCGGACACGACCCCGACCGTGACGAGTACGTCATCGTCGACTTTAAGTCGGCCTCGAACCTGCGGCGCTGGGACAACCCGAACCAGCACCGCATCGAGGCGGCTACCTACCTGTACCTGTCGGTCGCCGGCGGACTCGTGCCCGAGGGTGCGGCCGTCCGCATGGAGTGGCATGTCGTCAGCCGCAAGGGCGAGGACAAGGTTCTAGAGGGCCCCCGGTTCCACTGGGACGAGGTGGCGTTCCTGAACGCACGGCTGGCCGAGGCCCAGCACATCTACGACGAGGCCGCCTACGCCCCGAACCCCGACTGGGGTCTCTGCTCACCCCGCTGGTGCGCGTTCTACCACGGGTGTCAGGTGACTGGCCAGTTGGGCCCCGATACTGTAGACTTCCCCCGTGGCCCCGGAGCGCCCCTCCTCGCTCCCGGGCCGGCCCCCGAGGACCCGGCTGCGGCACCCCCCGCCGCGCCGTCCTCGGGGGCCACCCCCGATGTCCCGCCGCCGGCGGGCAGCAACACCCACGACTCCCACGATACGGAGTGAACATGGCAAGCATCACCCACATCGACGTCGAGGTCCGCCCGTCCATCGGGTTCCAGACCGTCGGCTACACCGCACGCATCCAGTTCGACCAGCCGGTCGACACGGAGCAGGCGCTGACCGAGGTCGCCCCGGTCCGGGAGCGGCTGACCAAGCAGGCGCACGCCGACA
>CAYXHU010000563.1:0-1548 GCA_964464675.1 uncultured Acidimicrobiia bacterium | reverse complement strand
GGCCGGTTCGCATCCCGGATGGTTCCCGGCCGCAGCTGCTCGCTCTCCGGAGCCAGGACCTCGTCTCCGGTCGACAACACCGCGACCCGCGGCCGCCGGTGCACCGTGGGTCGCACCACGCCCAGCGACGCCAGCACCCCGATGTGCTGCGCGCCGAGACGTTCCCCGACACCGAAGACCTCCTCCCCGGCGGCGACGTCGCCGCCGGGGAGCCGCACCGACGTGCCCGGGGCGACCGGCCGCAGCACCGTGACGATCCCCTCGGCGGTCTCGGTGTCCTCCACCCGGACGACGGCATCGGCGCCCTCCGGCATCGGAGCTCCCGTCATGATGGTGATCGCCGTGCCCTCTTCGACCCGCCGCGTGGCCACCGAGCCGGCCGCCACGTCCTCGAGGACCCTCAGCGGGGTGGGCGCCTCGATGGTGTCGGCCGCCCGTACTGCGAAGCCGTCCATGGCCGAGTTGGCGAACGGCGGCACGTCGTGGGGTGCCCGCACGGCGGCGGCGAGGACCAGCCCGGCGGCGTTGGCCAGGTCGACGGCGACCGCAGGAAGCGGCGCCATGGCCGCCAGGACCTCACGCTGGGCCTCCGGCAGGGGCCTCATAGCCGGTCGAGGAGCGCCCCGAGGAACTCCCGATAGGCGTGGCGCGTGTCGGGATGCCAGATCCCGAGCCTCGTGGTCGCCTCGAGATAGGCCAGCGGCGTCCCCACGTCGAGGAGATCGGAATCGGCCTCCCATCCCAGACATCCCCTCGAGCGGGCCAGCTCGTCGATGCCGTCGGTGAGCTGGATCTCCCCGCCGTAGCCCGGTTCCAGACCGTCGAGGATCTCGAAGATGTCGGGCGTGAAGAGATAGCGGCCGACGAACCCCAGGCGCGATGGGGCCTCCTCCACGCCGGGCTTCTCGACGGCACCCTGCATCTCCCACAGCCGGTCGCCGAGCTGGCGGCCCGGGACGATCACCCCATACCGGTCGAGGCCCTCGTCGTCGAGCGCCCGCAGGCACATGACGGCGCGACCGTCGGAGGCCGCTCCCAGATAGCCGAGCTGGTCCCGGCCCGGCACGACCAGGTTGTCGCCCAACAGGACGTAGAACGATCGGTCCCCGACCGCCTCCCGAGCGGTGAGCACGGCGTGACCGAGCCCCAGTGCTTCTTCCTGGACCACCCAGGTCAGCTCGACGCCTCCGAAGCCCTCGAGGGCACCCAGACCCTCCATGCCTTCGAAGTGCGCGTAGAGCAGGTCGTCCACCCCCGGGTTGACCACGACGATCACTTCGCCGACCCCGGCCCGCATGGCCTCCTCGACGATCCACTGGATCGCCGGGCGATCCACCACCGGAAGCAGGGCCTTGGGGACGCTGCGGGTAGCCGGACGCATGCGGGTCCCGCGGCCCGCCGCCGGAATCACTGCCACGTCGACCTTCACGATGTCGCCTCCCCGATCGTGTGCTCGGCGCCCGACACCAGGCGCCGGATGTTTCCCCAGTGGCGCACCACGATGAGCAGGGCTGCCGCCCCGGCCCAGACGAGCGACCATGCTCGATG
>CAYXHU010000562.1:0-1548 GCA_964464675.1 uncultured Acidimicrobiia bacterium | reverse complement strand
CGGGGTTCCGCTCTGCATCGTGGAGCCGACCGATCCGGCTCGGGACCACGAAATCTTCGGCGGCCGCAACGGGGGCGGCACCCCACCGTTCGTGCTGCAGCACGACTCGAGCCAGCCGCTTCACAGCGCCAGCGGCACGACCATCGCCGGCGGGGAGGACCTGAACGACGTCATCTGGTACCAGCGGATGTACGACTCGGGCGTGAGCGGCGCCATCATCGCCGAGTACGAGGCCGACTAGCCCGTCCCGGAAAGGAGGCTTTGCCATGTGTCAGCGAGCGCTTTTCCTGGCCGGGCTTTTGGTCGTGCTCCTGGCGGCGTCGCCGGCCGGCGCCGGCGTGCTCATCGAGCTCAGCACCAGCGGCACCACGGGCATCCCGAGCGGCACGAGCGGTTTCTACGTGAGCGGCCTTTCGGGGACGCTCGACCCCGTCAAGAAGAGCCCGGAGGACCTGGGCCTCGAGGCGGACAGCACCGAGATCACCATCCCGTTGCTCGACAAGATGGACCCGGGCAGGACCTACTCCATCCAGATGGACGAGATCACCTGGTGCGCGGGCGACGGGGACAACGCGGCCAACAGCGGGGCCACGTACACGGTGCGGGTGCGCTACTCGAACGAGGACGGCTCCTGGAGCCTCTCCGGGGCGAGCACGGTGGTGGACGGCCGGGCGATCTCCGGGGCTACGCGGGAGCCGACGGAGTTCACGCTGCCGCCGTGCCGGTACGCGCGGGTGGAGATCATCTCCGGGATCACGCGGTTTCTGAAGGCCACGGCCAAGCTGCTCATTCCCTGAGCGGCCGAGAAAGGAGGGCGACATGCCCATCAAGACCTATGAGGACCGGGGGATCCGGATCGTCTGCCGGGCGGCCGAGGAACCGGGCTGCCCGGAGGGCCGCACGGCGTGCGAGCGCGCGTGCGCGGCCTGCGGGGAAGGCGAGCTGATGGTGCTCGATGCCGGCCACGTGGTGGCCCGGGGCGTGCTCGTGGACCGGGAGGCCGATGCGGACGCGGTGCCCGAGGGGGAGCCGGGTCCCGGGAGCGCCGCCGGGGCGCCGGCGGGCGGTGAGGCGGCATGACGCTACGGACCCAGATGGCCACGGACCTGGCGGATGTGTTCGACACGGACACCTTCGCCGAGACCGTGACCTACGCCGGCTCGAGCGTGACCGGGATCGTGGACTACGGGGAGGACCAGGAGCTCGACACGGACGCCACGGCCACCCGGGCCACGCTCTACGTGCGGGCCTCGGAGGTGGCCGACCCGACGTATCGGGACGAGGTGGTGATCGGCTCGGACACCTGGTACGTGCTGCGCGTGGTGCAGGGGGACGCGGACGTGTGGGAGCTCGAGCTCATGCGGGACGAGAGGCCGGTGATTCGATGATCGAGATGCTCGTCAAAAACTGGCAGGCGTTTCAGCGGGACATCGGGGCGGCCAATCGCCGGCGGGTGAAGGCGGCCGAGATCGCCACCAAGGTGGAGGGGTACCGGCTGATGCGAATCCTGAAGAAGGAGATTCGCGCCGGGGCCCCGGGCGGGCGGGC
>CAYXHU010000561.1:0-1557 GCA_964464675.1 uncultured Acidimicrobiia bacterium | reverse complement strand
CGGACGAGGCCGAGCGGACTCGGGCCGACGAGCGGGTGGCGCTGTTCACCCCGATCGCCAAGGCATGGCCCACCGACGCCGGCGTCGAGGTCACGTCGCTGGGGATCCAGGTGCTCGGAGGCATCGGATACGTGGAGGAGAGCGGGATGCCGCAGTACTTCCGCGACGCCCGGATCGCCCCCATCTACGAGGGCACCAACGGCATCCAGGCCGCCGACCTGGTGGCCCGCAAGCTGCCGATGCGCAACGGGGACGTGGTCCGCGAGGTGCTGGAGGAGATGGCCGGCACCGCCGCAGCCCTCGGCAAGGTGGACGGCCTCGCCGACGTCGGCGCCGCCCTCGACGACGCCGTGAACGCACTGGCCGAGGCGTCGATCACGCTGGGCAAGATGCTGATCGAGGACCCCAACGACGCCCTCGCCGGCGCCACGCCGTACGTGGAGATGTTCGGCCTCACCGCCGGCGGGTGGCTCCTCGGCGAATCGGCGCTCGCCGCCGACCACGCCATCGCCCAGGGTGACGAAGACCCGTTCCTCCAGGCCAAGGTGGACACGGCCCGGTTCTTCGCGAGGCACCTGCTGCCCCAGGTGAGGGGGCTCCTCCCCAGCACCACCGCCGGGGCGGCCGGCCTGTTCGCCGTCGGCGTCGACGACCTGTAGCGAGGGATCGGTTCGGGGGCGGCCTAGGGTGGTTTGCCCGCGACCCGAAAGGCACCCCGTGGCCAAGCAGTACGACGCCGCCCCAGACCTGGCGATCGACCTGGACAAGGACTACTCGGCGACCCTCCACACCACGCAGGGCGACATCACCATCGCCTTCCGCCCCGCCGAGGCGCCCCAGGCCGTCAACAACTTCCTCTTCCTGGCCCGCGAGGGCTTTTACGACGGCGTGATCTTCCACCGCGTCGTGCCCGGCTTCGTCATCCAGGGCGGCGACCCCACCGGAACCGGCCGGGGCGGCCCCGGGTACCGGTTCCGCGATGAACTCGAAGGCGACGGCAAGTACTCCCGGGGCACGGTGGCGATGGCCAATGCCGGACCCAACACCAACGGCAGCCAGTTCTTCGTCTGCCTGGCAGACGTCGGCCTCCCCCACTCGTACACCATCTTCGGAGACGTCACCGACGGCATGGACGCCGTCGACGCCATCGCCGCCCTCCCCCGGGCCGGCGAGAAGCCCACCGTCGACGCCGTGATCGAGAGCGTCACCGTCACCGAGGGCTGATCGTCAGCCCAACCGGGACACGTACACGACGATCTCGTCCTGGCCGGAGTTGCCGCTGCTGTCGGTGGAGCGAGCGCGGATGTACCTGACGACTGACATCTCGCCGTCGGGGAGGTGCAGGGTCACCTCGAGCTCGTACCCGGAGCCCTGCACCGAGTGCTCCTCGCCGGGGAAGGCGGTGACGATCGGGGCCAGCGACGAGCCGGGTGGATCGTGGTCGTCGGTGACCTCCACCCGGACCGTGAACACCACGTAGTCGCCAATCTCGTCCCGTCCCCACTCCACGTCGGGGTCACCGATCATGAAGTCGGTGCCGCTCTCCGGCTCCACGAT
>CAYXHU010000560.1:0-1558 GCA_964464675.1 uncultured Acidimicrobiia bacterium | reverse complement strand
GTAGAGGAACCCGGTGGCCGGGTCGAAGGTGATGCCCCGCACATCGTCGAACGTGATCGCGCCGAGGGAACCCGATCCCACGCCGAACCCACCGATCTGGACGAATGCTCCGGTGGTCTTCGATACTGTTCCGAGCCGATCGGAGAGCGACGCGAACAAGGCACCGGTTGAAGGCTGGACCGACAGGCCGGTCATCGCCGTCGTGCCCGTCCCCGCACCGACGGAGGTCTCGTTGGTGGTGGGATCCGGATTCGACAGGTCGACAACCGTCAGCAGGTCGTCACCTCCCGCTCCACCGCCCGTGCCGGCGACGAGGTACACGGTTTCTCCCGCGGCGGACGCTCGGCCGTCGATCAGCATCGGCGCCACCCAGGCCGCAGAGAGGACGACCGCGGCAGCCGCAAGCAACGCCCGGCGAACCCGCGCCGCGGGGCTGCGGCGGCGCACCCGATCGACGGCACGCGCGTACCCGGACAGACGCGATGCGGGGTCCGTCGCCATGCAGTCTCATCGGCATCCAGGGCGCTCGGTGTAGGAACCATTCCCGGTGCGTCCGTTGTGACTAGTCACATGGCCGTGCCCGGCATCCAGGGAATCCGCTGTCGCCTTGTCTGGCGCCGGCGGGAGGAGCTTCAGCGATTGGACGGGGCCGGACGAGGGCGCTGTTGGTGACGTCCCGGAGAGCCGGACCCTCTCCTCTCCGGCCCTTCGGGTCGAGCCGTCTCCCCCTGATGGGAGGGACACGACGGGGAGGAGAGAAGGACGTAGCCGCTCAGCCTTCTTTGGCGAGGGCGATGATGCGAGGGTGGCCTCGTTGAAGGCGGAGTGGATGAGCCGGGCAATTGAACGAGGCGGGCCGGTCCGTGGAGGTCGGCGACGATGGAGTCGGCGACGGCGAAGGTGATGCGCTGGTCGCGGTGAGCGAGGTTGCGGCCGCGCCAGGTGTGCAGGGTGGCGTCGTCCCTGCTGCGGGTGATGGTGCGGGGTTGTGGGATGGGAGTGTCGTGGTGGGCGACCCACAGCCCGAGGCTGGAGATGGTCGGGGTCAGGTTGCCGCTGGTGCGCAGCCCGTCGATGAAGTCGCCGAGCACGTGGTGCACGTCGGGGCATGTCCGGGACGCATCCCCCCATCTGGACCCTCCGGTCGCGCGGCTGCCCTCAGGGAGGGAGTGGCCGCAATCTCGGCTCAGAGGTCCTTCAGGAGTTGGTCCGCCAACACGCGCAGCGAATCCTCCTCGGTGCGGTGGCGCTGCGTCGGAACCGGAGGCTGGAAGGGCGGGGGCGGTGGCAGCTCGTCGTAGCCGTCCGGCAGCAACTCGGCTTCGGGCTCTCGAGTCGTCCGCAGCGACGGCACCTGCTCCGCTCGGCGCTCGCCGTTGCTCGACGGCTTCGCGGCCCGCACCGGAGCACTGGGCTCCCGGAAGGCGGGAGTCTCCACGCCCGCAGGTGCCATCGGGATACGCACCACGAAGGACGTCCAGCCGTCGGGAGTCCGTTCGTACCAGACGGCACCCCCCATGCCTTCCGACAGCGGCTTGACGATGGACAGACCCAGGCC
>CAYXHU010000559.1:0-1559 GCA_964464675.1 uncultured Acidimicrobiia bacterium | reverse complement strand
GGAATGCCAGCAGGGCAAGCACACCGACCACCAGCCAGCGACGGCGGGACAGCCAGGCGAGCGGGCCGGCGGACGCGGTCATGGCCGGGACGCTCATCGGTCGCTCCTTCCGAACAGGCCGTTGGGCAAGATCAGCAGGATGATCACCATCAGCATCACCGTCGACGCAGGCACGAGGGGCGGCGACGGCTTGAACGGCTCGTCGAGGAACGGGAGGCTGATCCCGGTCTGTCCGTACCTGATGATGAACTGCTGGAGGAGCCCGACCAGCACGGCGCCGGCGGCGGCACCGGAGAACGAGGTGAGCCCGCCGACCGCCAGGGCGATGATCGCCAGCAGCAGCAGGCGGCCGCCCATCTCGGGCGACAGGCCGATCGAGGGTGCCGCGATCACCCCGCCGAGCGCAGCCAGTCCCGCCCCGATGGCGAACACCATCGTGAACACGCGGCGCACGTTGATGCCGAGCGCCTGGACCATCTCCGGGTCCTGGACCCCTGCCCTGATGATCACCCCGATCCTGGTTCGTTTCAGCAGGAGGTTGATGCCCACCAGCACGACGACGCCGACGAGCACGATGAACGCCTCGTTGTAGGTGCGCAGCCGTCCCCCGAAGATCTCGACCGTCGAGCACCCGCCGAACAACCCTCCGACGCCGGTCCCAGGGCAGCCCTCCCCGGTGCCGTTGAACGCGGCCGGTTTCGGCATCGTGAACTCGGGGCGCCCCCAGATCTCCCGCACCACCTCGATGAGGATGAACCCGAGGCCCAGCGTGATCATCAGCTGGTAGATCGGCCGGTCGTAGAGGGGGCGTATCAGCACGATCTCGACGACGATCCCGACGGCGACCCCGAGGACGACGGCGACGCCCATGGCGACGAAGAACCGCATCGTCGTGCTGAGGCCGAACAGCCAGTCGGTGAGCGCGGTGTTCCCGGCGAACAGCGCCAATCCCAGGGCCAGCACGACCCCAGCAGAGACCCACTGCGCCCGGCTCGGAGCCAGCCCAAGCCCGGGGCGCTCCCGGAGCATCGTCCCGCCGACGGCCATGACGGCCCCGCCGACGAGCAGCCCCACGATGGCGAGCACCGCCGGACCGTCGAAGGGCGGCTGATCGAGTGGGGTGAGCGTTCCGAGGTCCAGGGCCAGCGAGTAGGTGATCGGGCTCTCCGCGTACACCTGCGGGTCCCAGATCACCAACGGGAACCTAGTGATCATCAGGACGATGATCACGACGCCGGCGGCGATCACTCCCCATCCGAGCAGCGTCCTGGCGCGGCCGGCCGCCGGGATCGTCCCCGCAACCCGCCGCCACAACGGCGTCACGAGGAAGGGCGACGCCAGCAAGAGCAACGGGACGAGCACGTCGACGACGGTGTCGGGTCGCACGTAGGCGCTCCAGCCCACGTACGCACCGATCATGAACAGTTCGCCGTGCGCCAGGTTGAGGACGTCCATGAGGCCGAAGATGAGCGAGAGGCCGGATGCCACCAGGAAGGTGATCGCCCCCACGGACAGGCCCCGCATCACCGTGATGAACCAGTCCTCGGTGTCGAGGCCCT
>CAYXHU010000558.1:0-1561 GCA_964464675.1 uncultured Acidimicrobiia bacterium | reverse complement strand
ATGGTGACCCGCTGCTCGCGGAAGGGGTTGAATCCCACGGCGGCATGGTAGGCGCGGGGGTCAGGCTGCCACCCCGCTCGATCCACCGCCGGCAGGCGGGCCTCGACAACCTCCGAGAAACCGGGAACAAGTCTTAGCGCTAAATAGTTGACACCTTCGAGAACCCCGAGAAAGGACGAGATTGATGAGGTTCCCGATTCGCCTGACGGCGATCGTATTGGCCCTCGGCCTCGTCGCCGCAGCGTGCGGTGACGACGATGCCGAGAGCACGACCACCACCGAGACGGTGGCCACGACCACGACCGAGGCCGTTGCGGCTTTGGACATCGTGGACACTGCTGTGGAGGCGGGTTCGTTCACGACCCTGGTCGCCGCGGTCGAGGCTGCGGGTCTGGTGGACACGCTCAAGGGTGAGGGCCCCTTCACGGTGTTCGCCCCCACCGATGAGGCGTTCGCTGCTGCCCTGGACGCTCTCGGCCTCACCGCCGAGGAGCTCCTCGCCGACACCGAGACGCTGAGCGACATCCTGCTCTACCACGTGGTGCCGGGTGCGGTCTACGCCGCCGACGTGATCGGCCTGGAGGCGGCCACCACCGCCCAGGGCTCCGACATCGCCATCACCATCGACGGCGACATGGTGAAGCTCAACGAGACCACCACCGTCGTCGCCACCGACATCGAGGCCACCAACGGGGTCATCCACGTGATCGACTCCGTCCTCCTCCCGCCGGCCGATCACTAGGCGCGGTACCCGTGCGGGGAGTGCCTCCGCGGCGTCCCCGCACCTCTAACGCAGCAGGGGCCCCTTAGCCGGGGCCCCTGCTGCGTCCCCGACCCATCGGCCGGTAGTGTCGGCTCATGTTCACGACCACCGATTCCGGCCCGGTTCGGACCATCACGATCGACAACCCGGCCCGGCGCAACGCCGTCCCCCGGGAGGCCTGGCTGGAACTGGCCGGACATCTGGACGACTTCGCCGCCTCCGACCGCCGGGCGCTGGTGATCACCGGCGCCGGGGGGGACTTCTGCTCGGGCGCCGACCTCGGCGGAGACCTGACCGGGCTCACCTCCCCGGTCGCCCGGTACCGGTGGATGGAGAACGTCGCCGCCGCCGCCCGGGCCCTCCACGGCCTCACCAAGCCGACGCTGGCGGCGGTGAGCGGGGTGGCCGTCGGGGCGGGGATGAACCTGGCGCTGGCGTGCGACGTGGTCGTCGCTGCCGACGATGCCCGCTTCTCGGAGATCTTCGTGCGCCGGGGCCTGACGGTCGACTTCGCCGGGACCTGGCTGCTGCCCCGTCTGATCGGATTGGCCCGTGCCAAGGAGCTGGCGCTGACCGGGCGGATGGTCGATGCGGCCGAGGCACTGGAGATGGGCCTGATCGCCCGGGTGGTCCCCGCCGCCGTCCTGGGGCGGGGCGGCCACGTGGCGCCGAGCGAACGGATCACCATGGGCTGCATCGGCGTCGGCAGCATGGGCACGGGGAACATGAAGGGCTTCCTGGGGAAGAAGGGGCTCCGTGTCCTGGCGGTTTGCGACGTGGACGCCAAGCACAAGGAGA
>CAYXHU010000557.1:0-1566 GCA_964464675.1 uncultured Acidimicrobiia bacterium | reverse complement strand
GCACCCCGCTGACCGGGATCGTCGGATACGCCCATCTCCTGATGGAGGATGCCGCGACGGCGCCCGAGGATCAGCGCCGGGAGATGATCGAGACGCTGGTCGATCAGAGCGCCGATCTCTCCGACATCGTCGAAGACCTCCTCGTCGCCGCGAAGAACGACCTGCGCCGTCTCCACGTGGCCCGGGTACCCACCAACCTCCGCGCCCAGGTGGCACAGATCCTGGAGGCCTGGGACTCGGATACCGCCCATCGGATCCGCATCACCGGAGACGACGTCACCTGCATCGCCGACCCGGCCCGGGTCCGGCAGATCATCCGCAACCTGCTCACCAACGCCGTTCGCTACGGTGGCCCCCGCATCTCCATCGAGATCGATGCAGGACCGGCCGCGGGACGGGTGACCGTCGGTGACGACGGACCGGGGATCCCACCCGACGAGATCGCCGCGGCCTTCGAGCCGTATCGCGGTTCCCGCCCTCCCGACGGGCTGACTGCCGCGCTGGGGATCGGCCTGCCCCTCTCGCGCAACCTCGCCCGCCTGATGGGTGGAGACCTCACCTACCGCCACACCGGAGCGTGGGCGCGCTTCGAACTGTCGCTGCCTCTGGCGGTGACCGGCGAAAGCGAGGAATCGCCTCGGCTCCGGGCCTTGGCCGGTACCACCATCCTGGGCCGGCCGGCATCCGGGTGACTGCCGGACACGACGGCCGACAGACCCCCATCACCCTGGATCGACGCCGGCGGGAGCTGCACCGACCCACATGCCGGCGAGAGCCCTCTCCGAAGGCGGGCGGCGCCGGCGACCCGCCGGACCCGGGGTTCGTTCGGGCAGCGCCCTACCCGACCGCGCCGGCAGCCTCCATGTCGAGTGCGATGAGGCGATCGACCTCCCGGGCGCAATCGAGGGGAAGCTCGCGGCTGATCGGCTCCACGAACCCGGCCACGATGAGTGCCGTTGCCTCCTGCTCGGGGAGCCCGCGTGACATCAGGTAGAACAGCCGTGCATCGTCGAGTCGGGACACCGACGCCTCGTGCCCCACTCTTCCCGTCGCCTCCTCCACCTCGATGCGCGGGTAGGTGTCGGCGCGGGACGCCTCGTCGAGGAGGAGCGAATCGCACTGCACGAACGAGCGCGCCCCACGGGCGTGCGGGGCGATGTGGATCACGCCGCGGTAGTCCGAGCGGCCGCCGTCCCTGGCGATGGATTTCGAGGTGACCGTGGAGGTGGTGTGGGGAGCGAGGTGCATCATGCGGGCGCCGGTGTCCTGGCGCTGGCCGGCAGCGGCGTATCCGATCGAGAGCACCGATCCGTGGGCTCCCTCCCCTCGAAGATCCACGCCGGGATGGCTGAGCGTCGATCTGGCGCCCAGGTTGGCGTCGATCCACTCCACGTGTGCGTTGCGGTGCGCCACGGCCTGTTTGGTGGCGATGTTGAAGACGTTCTTCGGCCAGTACTGGATGCCGCTGATCCGGCAGCGGGCTCCCTCCCCGGCGACGACCTCGACCACCCCGACGTGGAGCGATACCGACTCGTAGGTGGTCGCCGAGCACGCGTCCACGTAGTG
>CAYXHU010000556.1:0-1573 GCA_964464675.1 uncultured Acidimicrobiia bacterium | reverse complement strand
GGTGACGTAGGCATCGAGGACGACCCGGACGTCATCTTCGTGGAGAACTTCGAAGAGGACTCTCTCGCCGACCTCGTCGCCCGATGGGACGAGGCCACGAACCAGTCGAACATGTCCTTCTCCTCCGACGTCACGGGGCTCTCGGCCGGCGGCCAGTCCTTCCTCGTCACCCATACGGGCGGTCAGGACACGGGCTCGCATCTGTACCGTCGGCTCCTGCCCGGCTACGACAAACTCCACGTCCGTTTCTACGTGAAGTTCGATTCCGACTGCAACCCTATCCATCATTTCGTGCACATGGGTGGCTACAACCCTCCCACTCGCTGGCCTCAGGGAGGGGCAGGGGAGCGGCCGGCGGGTGACGACCGGCTCACCACGGGCGTTGAACCGATGGGGTCTTCCTGGCGGTGGGACTTCTACTCGTACTGGATGGAGATGCGGACCAACCCCACCGGCACCTACTACGGCAACGATTTCATCAACGATGCCGACCTCGCCGTCGCGCGGGGCGACTGGACCTGCGTCGAACTGATGATGAAGATGAACGATCCGGTCAGCGAGAGCAACGGTGAACAGGCCATCTGGATCAACGGTGAACTGTGGTCGAAGGACGGCCAGATCGTGAGTCACGTCGGTCCCGGATTCCCCAACGGCAGTTGGACCTGGGACAGTTTCATCCCCGACCCCAATGACCCGGCCTTCGAGGGAATCCGGTGGCGGAGTGACGCCGACCTGAACCTCAACTTCCTGTGGCTGCTCGTCTACATCACCACCGCTCCCGACGACTACGTGAGCAGGATCAGCTTCGACGATGTGGTGGTGGCCACGGAATACATCGGACCCGTGACCGAACTCACTAACGCTGCTCCCGACGTTCCGGCTGACCCCTCGCCCGCGGATGCTGCGATCGATCAGCCTCTGGATACGGACGTGAGTTGGTCAGCCTGTTCCGACCCGGACGACGACCCGGTCACCTACGACGTCTACTTCGGCGCTGACGCCCTTCCGGGCACGCCTGTCGTAACAGGCCAAACGGGCACGAGTTACGACCCGGGCGCCCTGAGCGAGCACGTCACCTACCACTGGCAGGTGGTGGCTAAGGACGACCAGGGAGGGGAGACGTCGGGGCCCGAGTGGACCTTCACCACACTGAACACGACCACCGAGCCGATCGCGTCCGTCGACGACGGCGGCACCGGCTACACGGACACCGGCTGGTCGACGGGGAGCGTTGCCGGTGGCTACCAGGGCGGGTACCGCTACGCGAACGCCGGCGATGGGTCCGAGTATGTTGAATGGACAGTGACAGGCCTGGCCCCAGGCACTTACCAGGTCTACGCGACTTGGGTGGCGGCCTGTGGCTACCGGGCGAAGGACGCGCCCTTCGAGGTGTACGATGGCGGCGTGCTGGAGACGACGGTCGAGGTGGATCAGAACTACGGTCCCGACGACGTGGAGTGGGACGACCACTGGTGGGAGAGCCTGGTCGTCGTGCCCATCGAGAGCGGGACGCTGACGGTTCGTCTCACCAACGACGCCGACGCCACCGTGGCCGCTGATGCCATCTACGTGG
>CAYXHU010000555.1:0-1574 GCA_964464675.1 uncultured Acidimicrobiia bacterium | reverse complement strand
GCCCGCCAGCGGATGAGCGTCCTCCTCCATCTGGACGATGTCCACCTCGACGCTGCGCAGCGGTGCGTCCCCGTCGCTCAGCCCCTCCTGGATGACGGCCTCGATCTCGTCCTCGAGCAACTCGAGGCGGAAGCCGCCCGAGACGTCGATCTCGTCGATCTTGTCCTCGGCGGCGGCGAGGTACACCGGGTCGGCCGGGTCGGCGGGCCCTTCGGTGTCGGTGAACGCGGTGACGATCGAGAGGGCCTGGACGACGATGAAGGCGCCGGACGCGAAGAACAGGACCACCATCATGATCCCGATCGTCGTGAGGGCTCCCTGCGGTGCCACCAGCGCGTAGACGGCGATCGCCAGGATCACAACGAACACCACGATCGCCGCGACCTCGCCCATCGTGAACAGGGCGATGGCGGCGACGAACAGGGCCGCGAAGAACCCGAAGACGATGGCTACCGCTTTCACCCGACAACCTCCTCGATGAGCCCGGCCAGAGTAGCCAGGGTGCCCGGATGCGCACGCGGGCCGGGGCGCGCCGGCCCGTCAGTCCTCGTCCATCTCGACGACGACGTCGAAGCGTGCGCCGCAGTCCTCGCAGACGTAGGCGACCGTGTCACCCGGCTCGAAGCCTTCGTCGGGCGGCGGGTAGCTCACCCGGTGGCAAACCCCTCCGCATTCGACACACGTGATCGTGTCGGGAGCGTCCATGGGGCAAGGGTAGGCGGGAGGCGCCTGCAGTGGGCGGCGGTTGCCGGCGCGCTGCAGAGGCATCGCCGAGCCGGCCTGGTGCCGGCCGCCGGCACCAGGCCTATCCTGCCCGGCCGATGGCCCGTCCGCTGCTCGTGCTGAAGCACTCACCCACCGTGCCCGCAGGCCACCTGGCCGGTGCGCTCGGTGCCGGTGGCATGGCGATCCGGCGCGCCGATCTATTCGACGGCGATCCGGTGCCCGAGGGAACCTCGTGGGCGGGCATCGTGTCGCTCGGCGGTCTCATGGGCGCCTACGAGGACGAGCGGTACCCATGGTTGCGTGCCGAGAAGCGCCTGCTCGCCGAGGCCGTTGCGGCAGGCGTCCCGGTGCTCGGACTCTGTCTGGGGTGCCAGCTGCTCGCCGATGCTCTCGGGGGACGGGTGCGCCGGGCGCCGGCTCCCGAGCTCGGCATGCTCGCCGTCGACCTCACGGACGCCGGCCGGACGGACCCGGTGCTGCGGCACCTCGACGTCCCGGTCCCGGTGTGGCACTCGGACACCTGGGATCTCCCGCCGGGGGGCGAGCTGCTGGCTGCGACGCCGGCGCATCCTCATGCGTTCCGGCTCGGCAGCGGGGTGGGCATCCAGGCTCATCCCGAGGCGACCCCCTACATCGTGGCCCGCTGGATCGCCGGCCACCAGGGAGACGACCTGGAGCGGACCGGGACCGATCCCGGCGAGTTCCTTGCGGAGGTGCGGGCCGGGAGCGATGCCCAGCGGGTGATGGCGAAGCGGCTCTTCGAGGCGTGGGTGGCCGAGGTCCAGAGCCGTAGCTAGTGCCCCGTCCAGAAACCTTTGGCGGGTTCACGCCGGCCGGATGACGCCCCC
>CAYXHU010000554.1:0-1581 GCA_964464675.1 uncultured Acidimicrobiia bacterium | reverse complement strand
TCCTCTTTCGCGTCTTGCGCTTCTTCTTCTCCTTCGGCGGCATGGTCGCGACGTAGGCGAGCCCCCGCGCCATCCACTCCCGGGCGGCTTCGGGATCGTCGGCGATCCGCGGTGGCAGCACCACGTATTCGCGCATCGGCCGGCCCTCCATGGGCTCGAAGAGCTCTACGTCGGGCTCCTGGAGCAGCACCTCCCGGTCGGCGTCGCTCAGACGCACGACGATGCTCTCCTGGTGGACGGTGGTGAACATGTTGCCGCGACACCAGTAGCAGGGCGACCCGAACATGGGTCGGAACTCGACCGGCCCGGGTCCGTCGGGTATGAGGGTGTGGAAGTACTCGATGAGCTCTTCAGGGGGCTTGCGCCACTTCACCATCGGACTCCTCCCGGTCGATCGGGTCGTCTGCGCGGCACCTTTCACACCCGTACGCCCAGACCTCTGTCGCTGGGTGCGTCCTCGCTGCCGTACCCGCCTCGCCCCGGCGGCGGAGTGGTGTCTCAACACGTGGTGTACGTGGAACGTGGGAAACCGAGGCGCCGGGGCCGGTACGGTCCATGGTAGTCGAGGGGGGCTGCCGGGCATAGGCTTTTCGGCGAGACGCATGGCCCAGTCACACGACACCGATCACGCACACGACCTCCTCGGCGGGGTCTCGCCGGAGCGCACCCACGCCCGCCGACGGGCGCTGATCGTCGCGCTCGTACTGACGGTCTCCTATACCGGCGTCGAAGTGGTGGCCGGCATCCTCACCGGCAGCCTGGCCCTGCTGGCCGACGCCGGCCACATGGTCTCCGACAATGTGTCGCTGGCCCTCGCGCTCGGCGCCGTGTGGCTCTCGTCACGGCCGCCGACGCCGCGGCGGACCTTCGGCTTCAAGCGGGCGGAGGTCCTCGCCGCGCTCGCCAACGGCGTGGCGCTCGTCGCGGTCGCGATCTGGATCTTCATCGAGGCCGGCCGTCGCTTCTTCGACCCGCCGGAGGTGCTCGGCGGCTGGATGCTGGTCGTGGCGGTCGTCGGCCTCCTCGTCAACATCGGCGCCGCCCTCGTGCTGCTGGCGCCGCGGCGCGGCAACCTGAACATGGAGGCCGCCTTCCGCCACGTCCTCGGCGACCTGGCGGGATCGGTCGGGACGATCGCCGCCGCTCTCGTCATCGTCCTCACGGGATGGCTCTACGCGGACCCCCTCATCAGCGTCCTCATCGGGGTGCTCATCCTCTGGAGCTCACTGGCCGTGTTGCGCGAATCGGTCCGCATCCTGCTCGAAATGGCGCCGGAGGGGACCGACGTCGAGGCGGTGGAACGCCGCCTGCTCGAAGTGCCGGGCGTGGTCGGCGTGCACGACCTGCATGTCTGGACCATCACCTCCGGCTTCCCGGCCCTCTCGGCTCACCTGACCGTCGATGCCGGTGCCGACACCGACTGCTGCCGCTGCGCCGCCGCCGACCTCCTGCGCGACGAGTTCTCGATCGCCCACAGCACGCTGCAGCTGGAGAGCGAGGGGGGCGAGCCGGTGTGCACGCTGCTCTCCTGCGGCAGTTCGCGTCCGCCCGGGGGTGACTGACGCTCGGCAGCCTGGGGGT
>CAYXHU010000553.1:0-1588 GCA_964464675.1 uncultured Acidimicrobiia bacterium | reverse complement strand
TGGTGGCCGCCCTAGAATGCTACGAGATCGAAGAGTCGGACTTCATCGAGACGGTCTCCGAGGCCGACTACGAGGCGAACATCGCCACGTCGTTGGAGCAGGACCCGAATGTGGTCATCACGGTCGGGTTCCTGATCACGACGGATACCGAGGCGGCGGCGGTGGAGAACCCGGAGACGTTCTTCATCGGGATCGACCAGTTCCTGCCGGAGTATCCGGACAACATGGTCGGGGTGCTGTTCAACGAGCACGAGGGCGGGTTCATCGCCGGTGCGATGGCGGCGCTGCTGACGGAGTCCGGGGTGGTCGGTGTGGTTGCCGGCCGTGAGGACGTGCCGCCGGTGGTGAAGTTCGTCAACGGCTATATCGCTGGTGCGGAATACATCGACCCCGAGGTCCAGGTGCTGTCGATCTACAACGAGAGCTTCACGGACCTGGCCAAGGGTGCGTCGGATGCCGCCCAGTTCATGGGTGAGGGCGCCGATGTGATCTTCGGTGCCGGCGGTCAGACCGGTTCGGGTGGCATCAAGGCTGCTGCGGAGGCCGGGGTGTGGGCGATCGGTGTGGATCAGGACGAGTACTACACCACGTTCGGTGGCGGCACCGTTCCGGGCAGCGAGTATCTGGCCACCTCGGCGATGAAGCGGGTCGACCTGTCGGTGTTCCGTAACATCGCCGCGGCGATTCAGGGCACCTTCGAGGGCGGCATCTACACGCTGACCGCCGCCAACGACGGGATCGTGTACGCCCCGTTCCACGACGCCGACATCCCGGTGGATGTGGCGACGAGGATCGAGGAGGTCCGGGTGGGCCTCGCCGATGGCTCCATCGACACCGGCGTGTGCGGGATCGACGGCCTGTTCATCGGCGAAGGATCCCTCTGCGACGGGTGATCCATCGTCTCCAAGTGACGACATGATCGAGAGGGCCCGGTGTCGGCAGACACCGGGCCCTCCTGCGCCTGTATGGGGCCGGTTGCCGGGTCGCCACCGCCCCGATTTCGCTCTAATCTCGGGGCCACTTCGGTTGGCTCGAAGAGGAGTGAGATGGCCGACACCGGCGGATCGGTGCGCATGCTCGAGGTGCACGGGATCACCAAGACGTTCCCCGGTGTGGTCGCCAACGAAGACGTCGACCTGACGCTCAATCAGGGGGAGATCCACTGCCTGCTGGGCGAGAACGGCGCCGGGAAGAGCACGCTGGTCAACGTCGTCTTCGGCCTCTACCAGCCGGATCGGGGAACGGTCGAGGTGCGGGGCGAGCAGGTCCACTTCCGTGGCGTGCGCGATGCCATCGACAGCGGTATCGGCATGGTGCACCAGCACTTCCAGCTGATCCCGGTCTTCACCGTCGCCGAGAACGTCATCCTCGGCAACGAACTCGTCAACGGTCCGTTCCTGGACCTCAACCAGGCCCGGGAACGGATTCGTGAGATCGGCCGCCAGTACGGGTTGGTCGTCGATCCCGATGCCAAGGTCGGGGACCTGTCGGTGGGTATCCAGCAGCGGGTGGAGCTCATCAAGGCGCTCTTCCGCGAGGCCGACATCCTCATCCTCGACGAGCCGACCGCGGTGCTGACGCCCGGCGA
>CAYXHU010000552.1:0-1590 GCA_964464675.1 uncultured Acidimicrobiia bacterium | reverse complement strand
ATACGACGTCGTCGCCGGCCTCTACGGGCTCGCCAGGTTGGGGCCTCGCCGCCCTGCTGTGACCTACGGCAAGGCCAGGAACCACGCCTGCTCGACCCCTTCGATGCTGCGCAGGCCCTCTCGCTCCGTCTCGCCGATCGGCCGGTTCACGCTCATGCCCATCATCGCCATGTCCGATGCGGCGACCGGCCGGCCCACGACCATGTCGTCGATGTTGATCCCGAGATCGCCCAGGTACGAGCCGACCCTCCCGATCATCCCCGGAACGTCCGCGTTGAGGAGCACCAGGAGATAGGGGCTGAAGGGAAGCTCGATCTCATGCCCGAGCGCCTCGATGAGCACCGGTCCTTTGCGGCCGATGATCGTTCCGGCGACCGCAGCTTCGGCGCCCCCGACCCGGCCCGAGAGACGGACCACGTTCACGTAGTCGGTCTGCGCGGCGGTGGTTTCTTCCGTCACGCGCAGGCCGTGGCGCTCGGCCAGCAACGGGGCGTTCACGAAGGTCACGGGCCCGTCGCTCACGGTGGCCAGGGCGCCGCGCAGCGCCGCCAGCGCCAGGGGGCGGCACGGCAGTTCGGAGAGGCGGCCTTCGACTCGAACACGGAGCTCCTCCGGGAGACCCTGGGCGAGCGTCACGAAGACTGCGCCGAGCTGCTCGGCGAGCGGCAGGTACTGGCGCAGTTCGTCCGGCACGTCCGCGCCGAGGTCCACGTTGACGGCGGTGAGCACCAGCTCCCCTCTCAGGGCGGCGACGACCGCCGCCGCCACGTCGGTGCCGGCCTTGTCCTGCGCCTCGATCGTCGAAGCGCCGAGGTGCGGGGTGACCACCACGTTCGGGAGGTCGAACAGCGGGCTCTCGGTGACGGGTTCCGACGCGAACACGTCGAGCGCGGCTCCGGCGATCCGGCCCGACCGGATGGCGTCGGCCAGCGCCTCCTCGTCGACGACGCCGCCTCGCGACGTGTTCACGAGCCGGAGTCCCAGCTTGGCCGAGGCCAGTTCGGCACTGCCGATCAGCCCCTCCGTCTCGGTCGTGAACGGCAGATGGACGGTGACGAAGTCCGAGGAGGCCAGCAGTGCGCCGAGCGTCTCACACGGTTCGGCTCCGATGCGCCGGGCCCTCTCGGCGCCGACGTACGGGTCGTAGACCAGGATCTCCATCCCGAAGGCGAGTGCCCGCTGAGCCACCATGGTGCCGATCCTGCCCAGCCCGACGATGCCGAGCGTCTTCCCGTGCAGCTCGACCCCCCGCAACCCGGAACGCTGCCACACGCCGGACCGGAGGGTCCGGTCGGCCTCCGGGATGCGGCGCGCCTGGCCGAGCAGCAGGGCCATCGTGTGCTCCGCAGCCGACACGGCATTGGACGTCGGCGCGTTCACCACGAGCACCCCTGCCTCGGTCGCCGCGGCGAGGTCGATGTTGTCCACTCCGATCCCTGCCCTGCCGATGACCCTCAGCCCGGGAGCCGCAGCGAGGAGATCGGCGTCCACCCGGGTGGCGGACCGCACGATCAGGCCGGCTGCATCTCGCAGCATCGCCTCGAGGCCGCTGCGGTCGGCTCCCACCGCCAGCTCGACGTCGCAGTGCTC
>CAYXHU010000551.1:0-1599 GCA_964464675.1 uncultured Acidimicrobiia bacterium | reverse complement strand
GGCGTACCGACGGGAATACCTGGACGATCTCGCTGCAGGGTTCCGTCGCAGTACTGCCGCAGACCAGGACGCCTACGACCGTGCGCTGCGGCAGCGCAACGCTCTCCTGCGCCGGGAAGGGCGAACGAGCGACCCGCTCACGCTCGACGTCCTCGACGATCGCCTCGCAACCCTCGGGGCAGCCGTCGTCGCCCGACGCCTGGACATGCTCGAGGGGCTGGCTCGCTCTCTCGAAGGGATCATCGCCGATCTCGATGCGGCCGGGCAGCCGGTCGGATGGTCGTATGAGGCGGCCGGCCTCGGAACGATCCACGGGGCGTCCCAGGAGTCGTTGAGAGAGGCGCTTGCCGAAGCCTTGGGCGCCGCCAGGGTCGAAGACCTGGAGCGCAGGGTTACGACCGTGGGGCCGCATCGGGACGAGATCGTGTTCACCCTCGGCGGGCGCGATGTGCGCACCAGAGCCAGCCAGGGGGAGCAGCGTTCCGTGGCCCTCGGGCTCAGAGTGGCCGCGTACGAGATGCTGGCCGGCCGTGGTGAGGCGCCGGTCCTGCTGCTCGACGACGTGTTCTCCGAGCTCGACTCGAGGCGTAGCACACAGCTGGTCAAGAGACTCCCCGACGGGCAAATCTTCGTGACCTCGGCGCGCGAGGAGGAGGTTCCGGTGCGGGGCACCCGGTGGAGGGTCGCAGCCGGTGACGTGGTGGGGGTGGCGAGTGAGTGATCTCGAGCGGATCGGCGACGATCTACCCGAGCTCTTCCGTCGCATGGGGTTGCCTGCGCCCGATGCTGCGGCTCGGATCATGGACGAATGGCCCGCTCTGGCCGGTGAGGTGTGGGCGACGCGGGCCCGTCCCGCCGGGCTCCGGGACGGGGTGCTCCACGTGGCGGCAACCGACGGGGCTACCGCGACCCTGCTGCGGTATCGCTCGTCGGAGCTCCTGGAGCGTCTCGAACAGCACCTCGGCGGGGGAGTGGTGACTGCGGTGCGGGTGACGGTCTCCGGTCGGCAAAACGGGCGATGACCAGGGGTTCTGCACGTCGGGAGGGTCGGGGATGAGGGCCGGTCGCGGTATACTTACACGCGTGTCGGTGAACGCTCCGGCCGAGCGCCGTCGAGCGATCGGATGACGACGGGAAGATCAGTGGCTCAATCTCAACGCGCGACCACCTCCAAGGGAAACGACTCGTATCAGGCCAAGGACATCACCGTCCTCGAAGGGCTCGAGGCGGTCCGGCGCCGTCCGGCCATGTACATCGGCTCGACCGGGCCGCGAGGGCTCCATCACCTGGTGTGGGAGGTCGTGGACAATGCCGTCGACGAGGCCATGGCCGGCTATTGCACGCGGATCGAGGTCACCCTGCAGGCCAACGGCGGGGTGAAGGTCGTCGACAACGGACGCGGCATCCCTGTCGACACCCATGTCAAGACGAAGCTCCCCGCGCTGACGACCGTGTTGACCACGCTGCACGCCGGCGGCAAGTTCGAGAGCGGTGCGTATCAGGTGTCGGGAGGCCTGCACGGCGTCGGGGTATCCGTGGTCAATGCGCTCTCGGACCGCCTCGAGGTCGAGGTGCAGCGAGACGGGCACCTGTGGCGCC
>CAYXHU010000550.1:0-1602 GCA_964464675.1 uncultured Acidimicrobiia bacterium | reverse complement strand
GGTGAGCACCCGGACCTCGACATCGTCCGGTGCCAGGCGCGCCGCGGCCCGAAGCGCGGCAGTGTTGAAGGACCCCCGACGCAGGCTGCCGGAGATCCCGAGGATGTGGATCATCGCCGCTCCTCGAAGGGTTCACGAGAACGAACCGGCCGGTCGCCCGCCCTATTCCCCGCTCAGGATCCCGGAGCGACGAACTCCGCCATCATCACGTAGTGGGGGCCGGCTCCGGGTGCCTCGAAGGGCTGGCCTCGCCGCCGGAACCCCAGATGCTCGAAGAAGCCGTAGGCCGCCGCCGGCGTCTTGCACCAGACGAGGCGGGCACCCCGGGCGGCGGCATGGTCCAGGCATCGGTGCGCCAGCATGGCACCCAATCCGTAGCCGCGATGGCCGTGCTCGACGCCGATGCCGAGGATCCTCCAGCTGTTGGGCTCCGGAACCCCGGGCGCCCGGCGGCGAGCGATGGTGGCGAATCCCGCCAGCCGGCCGTCGCGGTAGCCGCCGACGTGAAGGATGTCGAGGTCTTCCTCGGCCAGCCAGGGCGGGTCGTCGTCGGCCTCACCTGCACCCCACAGCAGGGCGGCGCGCATCTCGGCGACATCGGCCGAGGCGACGGGACGTACCTGGTACTCGCTCACGGGACCGAGGTTAGACGGGGAAGAGGGCTCGAACCCGGACCCGGCCTGCGCGATGGTCCGATTGCAGGCCGCCGGATTCCGGACCTAAACTCCACGCGTGTAATCACATCGCTGGGAGTTCCATGGTGCTGGCCATCGAACGAGATCTCGGAGCCGTGCGTTGTGTCGTCGACGCGGCGGTGCGGGCTTGGTCCCGGGCCGGGATCACCATGATCGAGACGCCGCTGGCGGTGCTGACCGGAGTGGCCGGCGACGCCACCGCCCTGGTGGCCCCCGAGCACGGCGTCGTCGAATGCATCACCGACGGGGACTACGGGCCGGTGGCCGCTGCGGCCCGGCGTCTGAACGGGGAAGGCTGGCGAGTGGTCGTCCTGGCTCCGGCGGCCGACATGGGGGAGGCCCATCGGGTGCTGCGGGGCGTGCCGGCCCGCATCCAGCCCTGGTGGAGCGGCGCCGACGAGACGGTGGTGTTCGGGGTGCCCGAAGTACCCTGAGCGGGCATGCCCGTTCCCCTCTACGCCCAGACGATCATCGCCTGCATCTGGGACTTCGACCGAACCCTCATTCCCGGGAACCAGCAGGAGCCGCTCTTCGAGGCCTACGGGGTCGACGAGGATCGGTTCTGGGCGGAGGTCGATGCGCTCCCGGAGTTCTACCGCCGCCGCGGTTCGACCATCTCGCGGGACTCCGCCTATCTGCTGCACATCCTCTCGTACGCCGAGGCCGGAGTCTTCGGCGACCTCACCAACGAGCGGCTTCGAGAACTCGGCGCCCGGCTCACCCCGGCGCCCGGGATGCCGGAGTTCCTCCAGGCGACCAGAGATCACGTCACGTCGGTCGAGGCCTTCGCCGCGCAGGGGATCCAGGTGGAGCACTACGTCGTGTCCACCGGGATCCTCCCGATGATCGAGGGGAGCGTGTTCGCCCCGCACCTCGACGGGATCTTCGCCAACACGTTCCTCGAGGA
>CAYXHU010000549.1:0-1606 GCA_964464675.1 uncultured Acidimicrobiia bacterium | reverse complement strand
GCCACCTACTTCATCGGCATCAACATGACCGACAAGGTGCTCGGCTACCCGGCCGACGAGAAGGGCCTCCTGCTCCGTCAGGCGCTCAACTACGCGGCCGACCGCAACGCCGTCATCAACGTCGTCAACGAGGGCGTGCCGCTCGAGGCGACGACGGTCACGCCGAAGGGCCTGGCCGGCTACAAGCCGGACCTCAGCCCGTACAAGTACAACCCGGACGACGCCCAGGCGGCCGTGGACGAGTACGGCGGCGACGTGCCGGAGCTCAAGTACTGGTACAACACCGACCTCGGCCACCAGAAGACCGCCGAGGCGCTGCAGGCCGGCTGGAAGACGGTGGGTATCGAGACGAAGCTCACCAACTTCGAGTGGGGCACGTTCCTCGAGAAGCTCATGCAGAGCAGCGATGGAACCGGCAGCCAGGTGTTCCGCATGGGCTGGATCGCCGACTACCCGTCGCTCGATAACTTCCTGTACCCGCTCTTCCAGAGCGACCAGGCCAAGACGGGCAGCTTCACGTTCTACGACAACCCCGAGGTCGACCAGATGCTGACCGAGGCGCGGGCGACGCTCGAGGACGAGCAGCGCTGGGCGCTGTACAACGACCTCGAGACGATCATCCTCACGGATGCGCCGTGTGTGCCGTTGTACTACTACCGTGACTTCCGGGTGACCAACAACCGGATCATGGGCTTCGACTACAACCCGCAGGGGTTCGTCGACATGTGGAAGGTGTGGGTCGCGAAGTGACTCACGGGTGCTCGGGGCGGCTCATGTCGGACATGAGCCGCCCCGAGCCCACCGCTCTTCTGTCCACCGGCGCGGCGTGACCGCCGCGCAGTGAGGAACCGGCAACCCCATGCTCGCCTACATCGTCCGCAGGCTGGCGCAGATGGTCCTGGTGCTCATCGGCGTCACCTTCATCACCTTCATCATCATGTACGTGGTGCCGGGCAATCCCGCGGCCCTGCTGGCCGGCAAGAACCCCACGCCGGAGAAGGTCCAGCAGATCGAGGAGAACCTGGGCCTGGACCAGCCGCTGTACGTGCAGTACGGCAAGTTCATGTGGCGGTTGATGCAGGGCGACCTGGGCACGTCGTATCAGCTGGACAAACCGGTCTCCGAGCTCATCGCCGAGAACGCCCCCAACACCATCCAGCTGGCGTTCGCGGCGGTCCTCATCGAGCTCATCGGCATCCCCTTAGGCATCTACTCCGCGTTGCGCCAATACACGTTCTGGGACACGGCGCTCACCACCGGGGCGCTCATCATCTGGGGTATCCCCGTCTTCGTGCTGGCCGTCTTCATGCAGTGGTTCTTCGGACTCAAGCTCGGGCTGCTGCCGATCAGCGGCGGCGGCGGCGAGACCTTCCTCTGGATCTTCCCGGCCGACCTCGAGAATCTCCAGGCGCTGATCCTGCCGGCGGTGACGCTCGGGCTCATAGAGGTCGCCTACATCTCGTACATGCAGCGCGCCTCGATGCTCGAGGTGATCCGCTCCGACTACATCCGCACGGCGCGCGCCAAGGGGGTGCCCGAGCGGCGGGTGGTCATGAAGCACGGCCTCAAGAACGCCCTCATCCCGGTCCTCACCATCGCCGGCATC
>CAYXHU010000548.1:0-1620 GCA_964464675.1 uncultured Acidimicrobiia bacterium | reverse complement strand
GGTGCAGCTCGGACGGCGTTACGGCCAGAACGTCCAAGTTCTCTCGGGTCTGAGTCAAGGCGAGAAGGTCGTCGCCGCCCCGACGTCTCGAGCGACCGGAAAGGGGGCGTAGCGATGGCCAAGGACGCCTCGCCGACCGGCGACGGGGGCGGTCACGTCAACCCCGTCGAATCCGAGCACGGTTTCACCAATGCTATCGTTCGCGCGTTCCTCAACTCAAACTTGTCGCTGATCCTGATCATTCTCTCGGCGGCGATCGGGATCACCGTCGCACTGACCCTGTACACGGGCTACGTTGCCATGCAGGAGTGGTCGGTCTATCGGCCCGACGACAGCGAGCGGCTGATCAGCTACGCCGGCGAGCGTGGCGAGTTGGCCATGGGCACTTGCGACGTCTCCATCCCCCGGGACCACAGCATCGGCGAGTTGGAGGCCCCGGTGATCTATCGGCTGGAGATTCGTGAGCGGCCCGAGCGCCACGCGCCTCGATTCCGGTGAGGCTTCCCGGGCGACGGTGAACCCGAGTGCGCCGAGGAGCGAGCCGCCCATCAACCCGGCGAGGATCACCAGCACGAACAGGCCGCCCTGGCTGACGACGAACTCGGCGCGTGCCAAGCCCGTCGCGGAGAAGGTGGCACCGACGCCTCCGTCGACGAGGCGGGACGCGGCGAGAGCCAGCACGCCTACGCCGGCGACCATGCCGACGGCGGCTCCGAGGATCATGGCTGCGAGCGTGCGGCGGTGCACAGGGCTCCCCTCAGGTGGCGTCGTGGGCGGGCATGTTAGAGCGCTGCGGGATCCGGTGGGGCCGCCATGTCGGCCGGGTGTCCCCCGTTTGGCATCCCTCTCCCGGTTGGGTCGGAGGGTCAGGGTGGTTGGGGTAGCAGGGTGGGTTGTTGTTGTCGGCGGTTGCGTTGTTGTCGGCGTGTGTGCTGGGTGCGGATGGCTTCGAGGTCGGCGCGGGTCTTGGCGTCGTGGCAGTCGGGGCAGCGCAGGTCGGTGTTCCACAGTGCTGTGGGTCCTCCGGCTGCGTACGGTTGGCGGTGGTCGATCTGTAGTTGGAGGCGTCGGCCGCAGTCGACGCAGCGGGGCCCGTCGAAGTCGGGTGGGGTGCCGAGTCGTAGTGCCAGTCGTATGTCTGGGGGGATGGTCCGGGTCCAGCGTTTCAGGTGGCGTAGGTCGGTGCCGTCGTAGAACACGCCGGACAAGAAGGCGTCTTGGGCGATCTCTCGGGCGGTGTCGGGGTGGATGGGCCCGATCCCGGGGATCGAGCAGATCTCGGTGTCGGCGACGCCGGTCCAGTCTCGTTGGGTGATCTCATGAGAGACCAACACGACGACTTCGGCGCTGTCGCGGCGTTTCGGCCCGTCACGGTCGCCTCCGGCGGCCAGGTCGGCGAAGGCGTCGGCGAGGTGCTGCTCGAAGCGGACCCCACCGCCGTCCCCGTCGCTGTCACCGGCGCCGAGGCGGCGGGCTCGGTGTCGGGCGGCTCGTTCCAGCCGTTCCACGATCGGGGCGCCCACATGGGGCTCGAGGGCGGCGTCGAGGTGCACGGGCGTGTCTAGTGGATTGTGTAAGCGGTTGGGTCATGGCCTGACTGGAGTACACACTGATGGTTAT
>CAYXHU010000547.1:0-1637 GCA_964464675.1 uncultured Acidimicrobiia bacterium | reverse complement strand
TCGGGCATGTCGAACGTGCTGGGCACGATCGGCCCGGTCGCCCGGGTCGTGGAGGCGGCGCGATCGGTGGGCGCGCTGGTGGTGGTGGACGGTGCCCAGAGCGTGCCCCACCTCCCGACCGACGTACGGGAGCTCGGTGTGGACTTCCTGGCGTTCAGCGCCCACAAGATGCTCGGCCCCACCGGCATCGGCGCACTGTGGGGGCGGATGGAACGGCTCGAGGAGATGGAGCCCACCGAGGGTGGCGGCGAGATGATCCGTGACGTCACCCTGTTCGAGTCCACGTGGACCGACATCCCCCACAGGTTCGAGGCGGGCACGCCGCCGATCGCCGAGGCGATCGGCTTCGGGGCCGCGGTGGACTACTTGAGCGGACTGGGCATGGATGCGGTGCGAGCACACGAGATGCAGCTGTCCGGATACGCCCTGGGACGGCTCGAAGAGATCCCGGACCTGACGGTGTACGGTCCCGGCGACCCGAAGCTGCGGGGCGGTGCGATCTCCTTCACGCTCGCCGACATCCACCCGCACGACCTGTCCACGATCCTCGATCAACACGGTGTGGCCATCCGGGCGGGGCATCACTGCGCCCGGCCGCTCCACAGGGCTCTGGGCATCCCGGCATCGGCGCGAGCTTCGCTGTACGTGTACAACACCGAGGACGACATCGACGCGCTCATCGACGCTCTGCACGATGCAAGGCGCGTCTTCGGACTGACCTAGGAGGGACCGTGTCGCTCGACGAGCTGTACCGCCACGTGATCCTCGAGCACTACCGCAACCCGCGCCACCGGGGGCGGCTCGAACATGCCGACGGGCACGCCGACGGGCACAACCCTCTGTGCGGGGACGAGGTCATCGTCGAAGTGACCGTGGACGAGAACCGGGTCACCGACGTGGGCATCGCCGGTCAGGGCTGCTCGATCAGCCAGGCCTCGGCATCGATGATGGCCGATGCGGTGACCGGCCTGACGCTCGACGAAGTCGCCGACCTCACCCACAGGTTCAAGCTGATGATGGGAATCGAAGAGGGTGAAGAAGTCGATGCCGCGGCGTTGGGTGACCTCGCCGCCCTACAGGGGGTCCGCCGGTTCCCGGTGCGCATCAAGTGTGCCGATCTGCCCTGGGTGACCCTCGCCGAGGCGCTGGAGACCGCCGCCGGAGAGTGAACGAGCCGGGAGGCGCGCCGTGGCCGAGATCCGCTTCGAGCCCGGGCTCGAGGCCTGTGTCGAGACGCTCGCGAAGAGCGAGTACGAGGCCGTCCTGCGCGCGGTCCTGGAGTCCGACGAACCGGACGACGAGGTGGCGACACGCGTCGCGGTGCTGGGCGAGTTCCTCGAGTCGACCGATTTCGGTGCTCTCCGGGGCGCATACGAGCCTCACCTGGCTCGGGGAGGCCGTGTGGTGATCACCGTCGGGCCCACCGACACCGGCATCGAGTGGCGTGTCGCACTCGAGGGAGCCCCTCCGGTGCAGCCGCCTGTGCCAGACTGCGAATTGGAAGGCAGGTAGCAGGCGTGCGTCGCTTGGGCGTGCGGTTCGAAGCGCCGGAACCTGCTCCGAGGCCGGAGCAGGTGATCGGCGTGTTCCCGGCGACCCCCGGGGTGTATCTCCATGTCCCGTTCTGCCGGACCATC
>CAYXHU010000546.1:0-1638 GCA_964464675.1 uncultured Acidimicrobiia bacterium | reverse complement strand
GCCCCGCCTGCGGGCACCGGTCGTGGCGGGCAAGGGGATCGCCTCGGATGCAAACGCCGTGGCCGAGTACCTCGACAACACGCTGCAAGACGAACGCGTGGCCGAATTCGAAAAGGCGTGCCTCGAGTCTGACACCAATCTGGCCGAGGTCGGCGCAGCCCACCAGATCCTCACGCTGGTACTTGGGCAGCCGGTCGACATCGACGCCGCGGCCCGCGAGCGAATGTATCGCTTGCCGACGGTGGCCGAGGAGCAGATTGCCCGCGTCGAGCCGCCGCATCAGCGTCGCGAGCGTCCGACCGTGCCCGACTACCTCCGCGAGCCGGACCGCAAAAGTCGCCTGTGGCCGGCGATCGGCGTGGTGGTGGCCGCGGCGGTGGTGTTCGTCGCGATCCTGGCGGCCGTCGGGTCGCTCGATCCGTGGCTCCAAAGGCTCGGGCTGATCACGCCGCCGGACGAGATTGCCGACGCTGATCGGGGGGCCGGCGGACTCGACGAGGACGAGGCGGTCGACGTGTTCCCCGGTGTCCCAATGTCGGATGATCTGGGCGCTGGCAAGCCGGGCGACACCGAGCCGCGGGATGACCGGGATGACCGGGATGACACTGAGCTGCGGGATGACACTAGGCGGCCGGGCGAAGTGGACGAGCCGGGCGATGTCCCGGAAGACGCGGTACCTACGGTAATCGACCAGCCGGAGCCGGGCGAGACGGTCGGTCCTGAGCCCGGGGCGATCGAGCCGCCGGTGGACACCTTGCCGGTCGAGCCGCAGCCGGGTCCCTCCCGGCCGGCGGGGCCGAACGGAGACACCGATCTCGCCGAGCCGGGCACCGACGTCGAAAACGGCGCGGCACCGGGCGCGTCGGAGGTCGCCGTCCGCGAACCTGGCACCGGGGCCGAGCCGCCCGACCCGTTCCCGACCGACGCAGAACCCCCCGAGGACATCCCGGTCGCCCCCGTGCCCGATGGTGGAGCCACACCCGGCGAGCCCGGAACGCCTGAAACCCCCGGCTTGCTGGCCCCGCCGGTGGTCGACGCCGAGCCACGCCAGCCGGGCATTGGCCAGATCGAGCCACCCGAGGCCGACGTGGAGGTCCGCCCCGGTGAGCCCGGCTCGACCGATGTGGCCGAGGACGGTGGGGCATCGACGGCCGAGCCGGCCGAGCGGGAGACCCTCGGGCGGTTCATCTCCGAAAGGCAATTGCTCATCCGGCTCGATCCCGAAGATGGCGCGTGGCATCGGCTGCCCATGCAGGCGGCGCTGCCCACCGGCGAGCCGATCCTCGCCCTGCCCACGTTCCGACCCGTGCTGGCACTGAAGACCGGCGTGTCGGTGCAGTTGATCGGCGGGACGCGGCTGGCGGTGGTCCCGGGCAACGGTGGCAGTGTGCCGACGCTCCAGGTCGACTTCGGCCGCTTGGCAATGCATACGTTCGGCAAGGCGGGGGCGAAGTGCCGCGTCTCGGCGGGCGAGCGGAGCGGCCTGCTCACATTCGAGGAGGACGACGCCGGCGCCGCGCTGCACGTGCATCGAGCCAACCGCCCGGGGGTCGATCCGGCCACCGAGCCGGCGCCGATGGTCATCGAACTATGGGCCACGCGCGGGAGGATCGTCTGGCAGGATGGGGACGAGTCGAC
>CAYXHU010000545.1:0-1640 GCA_964464675.1 uncultured Acidimicrobiia bacterium | reverse complement strand
CATGCGCCCGGTCCCGGTCAGCCCGCTGCGAGTGCAGAGCCGGGTGATCCGCCACGGCAGGCGGATCCAGGTCCTCGAGGCCCAGATGTCGGTGGACGACGTCGATGTGGCGCGTGCCTCGGCCTTGCGAATCCGCATCGACGAGGTGGGCATCCCCGACCAGCCCGGCACCGATGTTCCTCCGAGCCCGGACCTCAGCGATCCCCTGACGCTCGAGCCGGCGGGCGAGCGGTTCTTCCACACCGCCGCCGTCGAGGTGCGGGTGGCCCACGGGTCGTTCTACGAACACGGCCCGGCCGCCGCTTGGTTCCGGCTGACGATGCCGATCGTCGAAGGCGAGGAGCCCTCCCCGCTGCAGCGCACCGCCGCCGCCGCCGACTTCGGCAACGGCGTCAGCCGGGTGCTCGGGCGGGAGTACGTCTTCATGAACCCCGACCTCACCCTGCATCTCCATCGCCACCCGGTGGGAGAGTGGGTGTGCCTCCGGGCTCGTTCGGACGTCGAGCCCGACGGTATCGGCCTGGCACAGAGCGAGCTCTACGACGAACGGGGCCGCCTCGGTCACGCCCTCCAGAGCCTGTTCGTCGACACTCGGGAGCGGTTCGGCGAGTAGCCGGGCGGCGCACTTGCGCTGCCCCCTGCTCCGAGGCATGCTGGGCTGGGAGATTCGCCGTGGCACTCCCCTTCGGCCTCCACGCTCGGGCTCCGCGCTCCATCCCGTCGCCGGAGCAGGTCCTGGACGCGTTCCCCGCCTCACCCGGCCTCTACATCCACATTCCGTTCTGCACGACGATCTGCCCGTTCTGTCCCTACAACAAGGTTCGTTTCGACCCCGAATCTGCGGCCGAGTTCCTGGGGCGCCTTCGAGCCGAGGCCGGCATGTATCTCGCGCATCTCTCCGGTTCCTTCGCCTCGCTGTACGTCGGTGGCGGAACTCCGACGCTCTGCCTGGACGGGCTGGCTCCCCTGCTGGAGCAACTCCCGATCTGCGGGGAGCGGGCCATCGAGGTCCTCCCCGCCCACATGACCGCAGCGGGAGCCTCTCGCCTTCGGGGTCTCGGGTTCGACGCCGTCAGCTTGGGGGTGCAGTCGTTCGATCGCGAGGTCCTCCAACGCCTGCGCCGGCCCGGTTCGCCCGAACGGCATCGGAGCGCGGTGGTAATCGCCCGGGAGTCCTTTCCCTGTGTGGACGTCGACTTGATCTTCGACGCGGGCTTCGATCGCCGCGAGGCGCTGCTCGCCGATCTGGCCACCTGCTTCGAACTGGGAGTCGACCAGGTGTCGACCTATCCGCTGATTCGCTTCGGGTACACGCCGTTCGGAAAGGCTCCCCATGGACGGTCGCGTGAGCACGCCGCACTTCGGTCCGCCACGGAGCTGGCGGCATCCTTCGGGTACGAGCGGCGCTCGGTGTGGACCTTCCACCGGCCCGGGTCGCCGACGTACTCCTCCATCACCCGCCCGTACTACCTGGGGCTCGGAGCCGGCGCCGCCTCGTTTGCGGGCCGGCTGTTCCTGATGAATCACTTCGGCTTGCGTCAGTACGACGATGCCGTCGCCGAAGGCCGCCTGCCGGTCGCCCGCATCGCCCGGCTGCCGGGACCGGCGGCTGCCGCGTACCGGGCCTTCTGGCAGGCCTA
>CAYXHU010000544.1:0-1644 GCA_964464675.1 uncultured Acidimicrobiia bacterium | reverse complement strand
CGAGCGGCCGACGACGGCGACGAGGTCCTCCTCGTCCTCGTGCTCCGGCACGCTGCCGTCGCTGCGGAGCAGGCAGCGTACGGTGATGGCGTGCTCGGTGAGCTGCTGCTCGCCGCCGTCGCGCAGCAGGTCCCAGGGAAGCCGGGCCCAGCCCTCGGCGGCCGCCTCACGAGCCTCGCCGATGCTGGCGACCTCGGAGGTGCGTTCGTCGCGTCGCGCCCGGGCCTCGGCCAGCAGCGCCGCCTGGATCTCCTCGAGGAGGATGGACACGGTCTCGGTCACCCGCTCGAGGCGGACGGCCGACTTCTCCGATCGATCCCGGCGCACCACCGTCACCTCGCCGGCTGCGAGGTCGCGGGGGCCGACCTCCAGGCGAACCGGGACCCCCTTCAGCTCCCATTCGGTCACCCGGCGGCCGAAGGATTGGTTGACGCGGCCGTCGAACTCGACGCGGAGCCCCGCCGCACGCAGGTCGTCGGCGAGGCGTCCTGCCGTCTCGAGCACGTCGGGGTCGTCCTTGACGGCGACGGCCACCACCTGGAAAGGGGCGACCCGGGGCGGCAGCCGGAGCCCGGCATCGTCGCCGTGAGCCATGATGATGCCCCCCACCATGCGGGTGGAGGCTCCCCACGAGGTCGTCCAACAGAGCTGCAACTCGCCCTCGGCGTCGAGGTAGCGCATGTCGAAGGCCCGGGCGAAGTTCTGCCCCAGCTCGTGGCTGGTGCCCATCTGGAGCGCCTTGCCGTCGACCATCATCGCCTCGCAGGTCATGGTGTTGATGGCTCCGGCGAACCGCTCCGATTCCGGCTTGATCCCCCTGAGCACCGGGACGGCGAGGACCTCCTCCATGTGCGGCGTGTACACCTCGTGGAGGATCCTCTGGGCGTAGGCGGAGGCGTCCTCACGGGTGGCGTGGGCGGTATGGCCTTCCTGCCACAGGAACTCGCTGGTGCGCAGGAAGACCCGGGGGCGCAGCTCCCAGCGGACCACGTTGCACCACTGGTTGAGCAGCAGGGGGAGGTCCCGGTAGCCCTGGATCCACTTGGCCATGTACTCGCCGAACACGGTCTCCGACGTGGGGCGGACCACGACCGGCTCCTCCAGGTCCTTGCCGCCGGCGTGGGTGACGACGGCCAGCTCGGGACTGAACCCCTCCACGTGCTCGGCTTCCCGCTGAAGATAGGACTCGGGGATGAACAGCGGCATGTAGACGTTGCGGGCCCCGGCCTCCTTGATCCGCCGATCCATGTCGTTCTGCAGGAGCTCCCAGATGGCGAACCCGTAGGGCCGGATCACCATCGTGCCCCTGACCGGACCGGTTTCGGCCAGCTCGGCCTTGGTGAGCACGTCCTGGTACCAGCGAGGGAAGTCGTCGGCTTGGGGGGTGAGGATCGGGGCCTTGCTCATGAACGCTGGAGGGTAGCCCCGCCACCGGCGGCGTCGTTCTCGGAGGAGGCAGCGCGCTCCGTCGAATGGTAGAGTTGTTCTAGGAGTAAGCGAACAATGCTGCTGCGCATCGATCCCCCGGGGGATCTCCCGCTCTATCGCCGGATCGCCGGGGCATTGCGCCGGGCGGTCCGGGACGGCGAGGTGGGCATCGGCGAGCGGCTTCCGGCCGCCCGGGACCTGGCGCGTTCCCTGGAC
>CAYXHU010000543.1:0-1644 GCA_964464675.1 uncultured Acidimicrobiia bacterium | reverse complement strand
ACGACCACAACCCAGTCCTCTGACGACCGCCCAGAGGGCAGCGGCAGACGCAGATAGGGCAATCGAAAGGGGCTTGAGAACCGGCATGATGAATGGCCTCCAGCCGAGTGAGCGGTTCCTGAAGGAAGTATATTCGCCGGGCGAAGTCCGGACAACCCTTGTGGTAGGCGGCCGACCGCGCCGACTCGACACGAAGCAGCATGTCGGCACACTTGTGCTTCACGGCCTGGAACGACCCGATCGGACGCCCGAACTGGATGCGGTTCTTCGCGTACTCGACGGCCATGTCGAGACAGCGCTGCGCGCCCCCGACCTGCTCGTACGCCAGTGCTACGACGGCCCGCCTCAGGGCACCCTCCAGGTGCTCCCATCCCGCGCCTGGCTCTCCGAGGACGGCTCCTGCGGGAACCCTGACGTCGTCCAGGACGATCTCCGCCTGCTTGCGGGTCATGTCGATCGTCTCCAGGAGCCGCCGACCGACCCCGGGTGTGTCGGCGGGAACGGCCACGATCGAGATGCCGTCGCGCCCCGTAGCGTCCAAATCGGTGCGCACCGCGACGAGCAGGAGGTGGGCGGTGTGGCCGTCGATCACGAAGCTCTTCGTCCCGTTCAGGATCAGGTCGCTTCCGTGCCGTCTCGCCGTCGCACGGATCCCGGAGGGGCCCCAGCGGCCGGCCGGCTCGACGTGCGCTACGGCGATCCGCCGGTCGCCGGCGGCGACGCCGGGCAGGATGTCGGCCTTCTGGTCCTCCGTGCCTGCAGCGAGCACCAGATCTGCTCCGAGGACGATCGACGAGAGGTAGGGCGACGGGAACAGCGCCCTACCCATCTCCTCCATGACGATCGCCTGTTCGAGGAACGAGAAGCCCGCCCCTCCGTAGTCCTCGGGGATCGCCATCGCCGGCCACCCCTGCCGGGAGACCTCCCCCCACAGCGCGTCGTCGAAGCCCCGCTCGGTCTCCATGAGGGCCCGCACGACGGGCATCGGCGCTCTCTCTTCGAGGAATCGCCGCGCCGTGTCGCGCAGCATGGCCTGCTCGTCGCTCAGGGCGTACCCCACACCGCTCCCGGTCCGGCCCGACGAAGGGTAGCCCTGCGGGACGGCCGGTACCCTGCCCGAGACGGATCGGAGCGAGATGCACCTGGACGACGGGCGGCTGCTGGTGCGCAAGGTGTGCGTCGGCCCCCTGGAGAACAACGCCTACGTCGTGGCCTGCGCCCGCAGCGGTGCTGCGGTGCTCGTCGACGCCGCGGCCGAGCCGGACCGCCTGGTGCAGGCGTGTCGAGGCCTGCGCGTGAGCGCCGTGGTGACCACCCATGGACACGCCGACCACGTCGGAGCCGCCGTGGAGATGCGAGAACGCCTGGGTGTCCCGGTGCTCATCCACCCCGCCGATGCCGTTGCGGCCGGCGTCGAGCCGGACGGGACCCTGGCCGACGGCGACGAGCTCCCGATCGGGGACTCGACCGTCACCGTGATCCACACCCCGGGGCACACCCCGGGCTCCGTGTGCCTGGTGGTCGGATCCTGCGCCTTCACCGGGGACACGCTGTTCCCCGGGGGGCCGGGTGCGACCCAGAGCCCGGAGGACTTCGCCACGATCATGCACAGCCTGCGCACCCGGTTGTTCGTGCTCCCGGACG
>CAYXHU010000542.1:0-1649 GCA_964464675.1 uncultured Acidimicrobiia bacterium | reverse complement strand
ACGAAGGCCTCCTGGGCGACCTCTTCGGCGTCGGCGGGGTTGCCGAGCATGCGCAGCACCCCGGTGTAGACGTCGTCCTGCAGCGACCGCACCAGATCGGGGAACGCTCGATCGCGTTCTGTCGCGAGAGCGTTCGCCAGATCGGAGAGAGGCGTATTCGCGTTCATTTCCGGTCGCACACCTATCAGAACACCGGAGCGGCCGGTCCGGTTGCAGGTACCGTGAGGCTGTGCAGCGTATCGGCAACGGATTCGTCAAGCTGGTCCTGCGGTCTCCGGTGCACCGGTTGATGAGCGGGTTCCTGATGCTGCTCACGTGCCGGGGGAGGCGCAGCGGCACGGAGTACACCCTGCCCGTCGGGTACCACGACGACGGCGCCGGCGTGACCGTTCTGGTCGGGCGAGCAGGCGACAAGACATGGTGGCGGAACCTGCGGGGCGGGGCGGCGGAGTCGCTGAGGATCAGGGGCAAGACGGTGGCGGGGCGGGCCGAGATCGTCACCGGCGACGAGGCGGCCCGGTTGATGACTGCGTACCTCACTGCGATGCCGAGGGCATCCGAGGCGTTCGGCATCCCCACCGAGCGCGGGCGGCCGGACCCCGCTGCGGTTGCCGAAGCCCTGGACCGGGTTCCGGTGGTGAGGATCACACCGGACGGCTGACCGGCGGGAAGCGTCAGCGCGAGGAACGCGCTCCGTGGGAGCCGCCGATGAGCACGACGGCGCCGATCACGAATCCAGAGTTGTACCAGTTTCCGTTGTTGTGGACCTCGTACACGTTCACCCCGTCGTTGAACAGCGACACGACGAAGGTGATCGGAGCTATGACCCCGTGCCAGAGGCCCAGCCAGAAACCGGCGACGTCGCCGTCTTGGGCCGGGGCGCCGATCTGCGGATTGGGCCCGGCCGCGCAGGCGGCGAGGGTGAAGGCGCACGCTCCGATCACGAGTACCAGGGCGGTGCGCCGGATGATCATGCGGGTGCGGTCGTCCACTGTCGTGCTCCCGTGCGGGTGGCACCGACGCTAGCCGTGTCGTCCCGCAGGGTCGGCCGGGTCGGTGGACGGCGGTCGGCCGAACGACGCCACGAACGCGGCGACGATCCGGAAGACCTCGGCCCGCCGCGGGTCGCGCACCATGCCGTGCTCCAGGCCTTCGACGACCTCCGCCCGGAACGCCGGCGACCCGATCGAGGCTCCGATCCGGGTGCCGTGGTCGGGACCGACCCAGTCGTCACCAGTCGAGTGGACGACGAGCGCGGGGCACCTCACTCTCGGAAGTGCGGCCTGCATCATCCGTCCGAGCCGCTGCACCTCGGCGAGGACCACGGGGGGCAGCGCGGCGTAGGCCGGGTACCCGGCCTCGCGCCGGAGTCCGAAGCGCGGATCGACCGCGACCTGCTTGTGCTCCATGCTGCGGAGCCGCAGCAGCCACCGGGGTCCCACCCGGTCCGGCCCTTCGGCGGGGACGGACAGCCCGACGACCCCGTCCACGGTCCGGTCGGACGCAGCGAGGAGGGCGAGCATGCCTCCGAGGGACTGTCCGATGAGGATGACGCGGTCGGCCAGGCACCGCACGAGGGCGATGCCGTCGTCGATCGCGGCAGCCCAGTCCTCTACCCGGACGGTACGCAGGTCGGCAGGGTCCGTCCC
>CAYXHU010000541.1:0-1650 GCA_964464675.1 uncultured Acidimicrobiia bacterium | reverse complement strand
TGATCGATGGTCACCCGGGCCTCCTCGGCTGCACCGGGATTGCGCTTGTAGGCCGAGACCAACGCGTTGGCCAGCGCGTCCAGGATCATCTCCTTGGACACGCCCTTCTCGCGTTCGAGCGCCTCGAGCTCGTTCATGAAGTCCAGCCTCATGCGGTTCCTCTCTTGTGTCCCGGCTTCGGAGCCCGCTCCCACCGGAACACGGTGCGCGCTTGGGTGATGTCGGTGAGCGCGATGCGACGCTGCGTCCCGTCGACGGCGACCACGATCTCCTCGTCGTCGGCCGACTCGAGGATCCCGCGGTGGTTGCGAGCACCGGAGACCGGCGCTCCGGTCTTGACCGCGACCTCATGCCCGATCGCCTTGCCGAAGTGCTCCGGCCTCCGCAGCGCCCGCTCCAGACCCGGAGAGGACACCTCGAGGGTATAGGGTCCTTCGACGGCGTCCTCCTCGTCGAGGAGGCGCGACAAGCCGCGCGACAGTTCGGCGATCAGGTCGAGGTCCACTCCTTCGGGGGAGTCCACGGTGACGCGCACCACCCGGCCGCGCCCGGTGCCCCGCACCTCGAGGTCGTCGAGGTCGACGTGCTCGGCGGCCAGATAGCGTTCCACGAACCGCCAGAGGGTGGTCGGATCGGTCATGGTCTCCTTCGGCAGTTCGCCCTTCACAAAAAACGTGGGCACGTTAGGGCGCCCACGCATGCGTCCACTCGGTTCGAGCCGCGTCAGTATACCAGGGCCGTTTCCTCGGCCCCGTGACCGAGATGCCGTGGAAACGGCCTAGATTCGCTCCCCGGCCACGGTTTCGGCGACCGCGCCCACTGCCGCATCGACGTCCAGCCGTGCCACGTTCCCGTCGCGGCGGCGTACCAGTTCGACGGTCCCCTCCTCGAGGCCCCGCGGGCCGACCGTGATGCGGTACGGGATGCCGATCAACTCCGCGTCGGCGAACTTGACCCCGGGACGCTCGGCCCGGTCGTCGATGATCACGTCCACCCCGGCTTCGCGGAGCCCGGCGTAGATCGCCTCGGCGGCCGCAGCGGTCGCCGGATCGTCTGACTTCACCACCGTGACAACCACCTCGAACGGCGCCACGGGGACCGGCCACACGATGCCGGCGGGATCATGGTGTGCCTCGACCACGGCCGCCATGCTTCGGCCGATGCCGATCCCGTAGGACCCCATGACGATGGGACGCTCCTCCCCGGCGCGGTCGAGGACGCGGGCGTCGAGCTTGGCGCTGTACGTGGTCTCGAGCTTGAAGATGTGCCCGATCTCGATGGTGCGCTTGACGGCGAGCGGCTCACCGCACTCGGGGCATCCCTCCCCGGCTCGAACCTCTCGCAGGTCCAGCCATCTGCCCACCGGGACGTCTCTGGCGACGTCCACGCCGCGCAGGTGCCAATCGTCCGCGTTGGCCCCCGTCACCATGTTGGTGCGGCCGCTAATCGCCGGGTCGGCGATCACCGGCATGCCGGACACACCCACCGCGCCGAGGCTTCCCGGCAGCGCACCCAGCGCCTCCCTGATCTCGTCGGGATGGGCAGGGCGAACATGCGGAGTGCCCAGGCCATCGACGAGTTTCTGCTCCTGGAGATCGTGGTCGCCGCGCAGGAGCAACAGAGTCAGGCGGTCGTCGACGACGTATGCGA
>CAYXHU010000540.1:0-1661 GCA_964464675.1 uncultured Acidimicrobiia bacterium | reverse complement strand
GAGACCCCGACACCGATCTCGGCGAACGACATGAAGAACCACTGGATGCCGGGGTTGGAGAAGCCGATCGAGGCGGTCCATCTCATGGTCTTCGCGCGGTTCCGGTAGTGCTTCACCCCGTGGGCGAGCAACACCACCCCGAGAGCGATTCGGAGGATCAGCATTGCTGCATCGGCGGTGTCCGGCATGTCATCTCCCCTGCCATCGCCCTGCACATCCCGACGGGACGGACCGTCGCGGTGTTCCCGAAGGAATCCAAGCAGCCGGCCGGGCGTTGCCACCGTCGAGCGCGCTAGGAGCACCTGTGGACGGGATCATCCAGCCTCCCGACGACGACCGGAGAAGCGTCCGGGGCGGCCTGCACCGCGTCATTCCGGCGGTCGTCGCTGTCACGCTCGCGGTCGCGGCGTGCGGCAACGGCGACACAGGCGCTGCTCGGACGCCCACCGGCACTCCTGACCCGGCGTCCGAGCCGGAGGCCGCCACCCCCGCCACCGCGGTCCCGACCGCCCTGCCGGAAGGGCCGTCGGCCCTGCAGGACCTGCAGGCTCCCGAGTTCCCGGAGCCTCTGGTAGATGTCGCCGAGATCATCTCCGGCGGTCCCCCTCCCGACGGGATCCCGCCGATCGACGACCCGGAGTTCACGTCCGTCGCCGAAGCCGACGAGTGGCTCGACGACGCCGAGGCCGTCGTCTCCATCGCCATCGACGGAGATGCCCGCGCCTACCCGGCGCAGATCCTCATATGGCACGAGATCGTGAACGACACCGTCGCCGGCATCCCGGTGGCCGTCACCTACTGCCCGCTGTGCAACAGCGCCGTCACCTACCGCCGGACCATCGACGGGACCGTGACCACGTTCGGGACCTCCGGGAGGCTGTTCGCATCCGCTCTGGTGATGTACGACCGTGCCACCGAGAGCCTGTGGACCCACTTCGACGGACGCGCCGTCGTCGGAATGCTCGCCGGCAAGGCCCTCGAGCCGATCGCATCGCCGCTGCTCTCGTGGGCGGACTTCAAGGCGTCGTATCCCGACGGCCTGGTGCTCGACCGTGCCGCCACCGGCTTCGAGCGGCCGTACGGGGAGAACCCCTACGTCGGCTACGACGACCCGGGCACCGAGCCGTTCCTGTTCTCCGGCCCCCTCGACGAGCGGGCGGCGTCCAAGCAGCGGGTGGTGGGCGTCGTCCTCGACGGAACTGCTGCGGCCTGGGCGCTGGATGCGATCTCGGGCGGCGAGGCGCAGGCCACCAACACGGACCTGGACGGCCGCCGGCTCGTCATCCTGTGGAAGGGCGGCCAGTCGAGCGCCCTCGACGCCGAGGCCGTCGCAGCCGGTGCCGAGGTCGGATCGGTCGGCGTCTTCGATCCCGTGGTCGGCGGCCGCACTCTGACCTTCCGGGCCGACAGCGACGGCTTCGTCGACGATGAGACGGGATCACGCTGGAACATCACCGGGGCCGCCGTCAGCGGCGAACTGGCCGGGGCACGGCTCGAACGCATCCCTCACCTCGACACCTTCTGGTTCGCCTGGTCCACCTACCGGCCCGGCACGACGCTGACCACGGAGTGAGCTCCTCGCCGAGATCCCGTTCCGGGCAGGTCTCATCCGATGCCCGCTCACCGGCACGGTGCGCCTACCCTCACGGCCCGAGCGACGA
>CAYXHU010000539.1:0-1666 GCA_964464675.1 uncultured Acidimicrobiia bacterium | reverse complement strand
CCAGGGCCCGCATCCCGTCCGGGGTTCCCGCGTCGCCGCGGACCGCCGCGTGGCCCGAACCGAACTCGTCGAGGCGATCGACGACCGCCCGAGCTCCGCTCTCGCTGCTGAGGTAGTTGACGGCCACCGCTGCGCCCCGCTCCGCCAGCGCCTCGGCGATCGCCGCACCGAGGTTGCGCGACCCGGCGGTGACCAGCGCCGCCTTGCCCTCCAGGAACCGCCGCATCATGCCGCCGTCCCCGGTCAAGCCTGGAGCTCTTCGATCGGCACGAACCCTCCGGAGTAGTCGAGAGCCTCGAGTGCCGTCGCGAACAGGGCGAACGCCTCGGGAGTCCGAAAGGCCGGGTCCGCCCGGAACCCGACGTAGCTGATCTCCTGCCCCTCCTCTATCTCGGCGTTCGAGAGGGGCATGCCGTCGCCGGACACCGCGCAGATGAGGTCGGGCACCACCGCCAGGAGTCGATCGCCCCGGTACGCCACCATGTTCTCGTTCTGCACGCCGATGCGGATCGGCAGCTCCCCGGAAACCTCCACCGTGGCGAAGTCGAACCCGCCTCGCGTCTCGGACCGCATCGCCGTGACCGTGCCCCGCCCCAGCAGGTATCCGTCGTAGCGCTCCACGAGCTCACCCGCCACGTCGCCGCCGGCCCGGCGTGCCGCCCGCATCGTCGCCCCGATCCGCTCGGCGAGCGTCGTCGTCGCCCGGATAATCAGACGCTGCATGTCGCGGCCCTGCATGGCATAGCAGGCGATCGCGGCGACGCTCCCCAGTTCGGCCGACACCGCACGGGCCACCCGTTCCATGTCGTAGGGCAGATCGGTGCGGATCACCGCAGAGATCCTGTCTTCGTTCACCAAAGCCAGCGGCGAGATCGCTATCCCGCCCAGATGGAAGGTCGTCATGTCGATCTGCGGGACCGCCCTGCCGATCGGATCGCCGTCCACGACGGGAATTCCCATCTGCACAGCGACCAGCATCGGGCTGATGCTGTTGCCGGCGCCCAGCTCGAAGGGGATCACGAAGCGGGGCTCGAAGCCCAGGGTCTCGCCGAGCAGCTCCATCGCCCACGTCAGGGAGTGGGTGCGGGGCCGCTTGCGGGAGGCCACCGGCGAACCCATGCCGGCGATCACCGCGCCCCATGCCTCCTCGTCCACCTCGTCCACCGAGATCAGGTCGACGTGGTCTCCGAACGTCAGGACGCGGTCGACCATCTTGAGGCCCTCGGACACCGCTCCGCCACCGCCGGCGCCGAGCAGCCCTGCACCCACCGAGATGTCGCTCATCTCCGCCTTGCGGAGTTCCCTCATGCCGACCCCTCCCCTCGTGCGTGATCCAGCGCTTCCAGGACATCCTCCGGGGTGATCGGTATCCGGCGAACCGGCCCGCCGGTCGCATCGGCGACCGCGTTCCCGATCGCCGCCGCCACCGGGACGATCGGCGGCTCGGCGGCCCCCTTGGCACCGTAGGGTCCCGCCTCGGAGCCGTGCTCGAGAATCACCGACTCGACTCTGGGAACGTCCAGCGCGATCGGCAGCCGGTACGACTCCAGCGTGCGCTGCCGGTACCTGCCGTCGTCGCCGACCTGGAGGCTCTCGTACAGGGCATACCCCAGCCCCTGGGCCACTCCCCCCTGGATCTGGCCTTCGATCCCGGCCGGGCTGATCG
>CAYXHU010000538.1:0-1695 GCA_964464675.1 uncultured Acidimicrobiia bacterium | reverse complement strand
CCGCCGCGCCCGCAAGCCTGTGCAAAAGCTTTTAGGCGGCCTTCGCCGCGGTGAGGGTCGGGAGCACGAGCACGTTGGCGTTCCTGCCCAACGGGCTCTCCTGCCGCCGCCGGGCCAGCAGCTCGGCGACCACCGCGGTGTCGGCCTGCATCTCACCGTCGAGGGGGAGCTCGGGATCCCGCTGCCGGGAGATCCGCACCGCCTCACGCACCAGGTCGGCCTCTGCGCCCCCTGCGCTGCCGAAGTCGCTGTAGGAGAGGAGCGCCACCCGCGGCCACACGTCGAACTTGGAGCGGGCCAACTCGGCCGTCGACAGGGCGATCTCGGCGAGGTGCTCGGCGGTGGGCGCGATGTTCACCGCGCAGTCGGCCAGGAAGTACGAGCGGCCACCGATCACCACCACGTAGACGGCACTCACGATGGTGCGGTGCGGCTCCAGGGGCAGCAACTGGAGAGCCGGCCGCAGGGTGTCCGGGTACGGTGTCGTCAACCCGCCGAGCACCGCATCGGCCTCCCCGGCACGCATCATCAGCGCAGCCGCGTAGTTGGGGTCCGCAGCCAACTCCTGCGCCCGATCCTCAGTCATGCCCTTGTGCCGCCGGGCTTCGAACAGGTCCGCGGCATACCGATGCCGCCGGGCGGGATCGGACCACGGCTCCAGCACGAAGATGCCCGACAGACCGAGGCCGAGCCCCTCGGCGACGTCCTCCGCCTCGGCTCGGCCGGCGAGGACGATCGGCCGGGCGATCCCCTCGTCGACGACCCGCCGCGCGGCTCGCAGGATCCTGGCGTCGGCGCCGTGGGGATACACGACACGCATCGGTTCCTCCTGGGCCTTCACGGTCACGGCCCTCACCAGCCCGAAGGAAGCCCGGAAACGCCGCCGCAGGTCGAGGGAATAGCCCTCGGCATCCTCCAAAGGCACGCGAGCCTTGCCTTCGGCGGTGGCTGCCGCGGCGACGGCAGGGGCGACGTGCCAGAGCACCCGGGCGTCGAAGGGCTTGGGGATCAGGTACTCGGGTCCGAAGGCGAGGCGGTCCAGCCCGTAGGTGGCCAGCACGGTGTCCGGCACCGGCTCTCGGGCGAGATCGGCCAACGCTCGCGCCGCCGCCACCTTCATGGTCTCCGTGATCGCAGTCGCACGCACGTCCAGCGCGCCCCGGAAGATGAACGGGAACCCGAGCACGTTGTTCACCTGGTTGGGATAGTCGCTCCGACCGGTGGCGACGACGGCGTCGGGACGAGCCGCCTTGGCTTCCTCGTACGGGATCTCCGGATCCGGGTTCGCCAAGGCGAACACGATCGGGTCGTCCGCCATGGCGCGCACCATGTCGGGGGTCACCGTCCCGGCGACCGACACACCGATGAACGCATCGGCGCCGGCCATCGCATCTGCGAGCGTCGTCATGTCGGTGCGGGCGGTGGCGAACTCGGCCTTGGGCGGAGCTGCCGGTGGCTCCCGGTCGGCCCGGATCACGCCAGACGAATCGACCAGCACCACCTGCTCCCGCCTGATGCCGAGCCGCAAGAGGAACCGGGCGGTCGCGATGCCGGCGGCGCCCGCGCCGCTGATCACCACCGACGTGGAGTCGACGGACCGGCCGGTGATCTCGATCGCGTTCAGCAACGCGGCACCGGCGATGATCGCCGTCCCGTGCTGATCGTCGTGGAACACCGGGATGTCGAGCCGCTCTC
>CAYXHU010000537.1:0-1707 GCA_964464675.1 uncultured Acidimicrobiia bacterium | reverse complement strand
GTACCAGTAGATCGTGCTGTTGTCTTCGAGATCCGGAGGTGCGGACAGCCTGGCGGCTTCGAGGACGTCCTCGGCGACGCCGAGGGCGATCGCATACACCAGGTACTCCTCCCACAGCCGGAGCGCAAGCGGCGGCGCCTCTTCCAGGCGGCTGAAGTCCTCGAGATACCTGCGGAAGGCCCGCCAGCGGGCCGTCAGCAACGCCCCGGACGGGGTGCGTCGCACCCACATCCGCCGTCCGGCGGCGGCCGCAGCGCCGATCAGCGCGGCCACCGCGCCGGAGGCGATCACCGCGAACTGCACGATCACCTGCTGGTCGGGAGGAAGGCCTTCGCCGAGCCTTCCCGGCAGCAACCAGAATCCGAGCAGGCCCAGGACCACGGCGAGCGCCAGAGGCACCCAGCGGGCCCGCAGGCCGCGCTCGTCGATGAACCCGGCCGACCGGGCCGCTTTGCGGGCCGCAGCCTGGAAGACCTTGTACGTGGTGGAGTTCTGTGAAGCGTCGGCCCGGATGAGCTTGCGGAACGCGGACAGGGGCTGGGGTCCGTCTGCCACGACCCGCCGGACGACGGTGAGCACGGGACGCTCGTAGGCGGTCAGCGAAGGTGCCTCGTCGGCGATGTCGATCTCGAGGTCGGTGATCTGTTCGGTGCGCAGGCCCGCCCACGTCTTGCGTTCCACCGTGACCGGCCGCGCCGACAGCACACCCCGGCGGACCAGATCGAAGAGCGTGGCGGTGAACTCGTCCTCGTCGACGTGACCCTGCCCGAGCAGCGCCCCCACGAGGGCCGGCGGGTCCTCAGAAGGCGGGGCCTGCTCGTACTCGCGGTCGTAGGCGGCCGGCCGCTCCCGTCCGTAGATCAGGTACAGCACCGGGACCGCCCCGACGGTGGGCAGGAGCAGCAGGAGCGGCGTGAGGATGCCCCGCCGGAGTGCAGAGCGCTGCTCCTCGGCCCGGACGACCAGCGCCTGCTCCTCCTCGAGGATGGCGTCGCGCGCCGTCCCGGACCGCAGCGACGCGCCGGAGGCCGACTCGAGCAGCTCGCGCGGGAACACCACCCGGAGCTCGACGTACTGGCGGGCGGGGATGCCGGCGGCCCGCAGCGCCGGCTCGGTGCCGCCCCCCAGGCTCGTCTCACCGTCCACGGAGGCAGGGTGGCCGAAGACGAGCACGTCGCCGGGTGAGGCTTCACCCGGAAGGGTCATCGTCGCGGTGAGCCGGTCGAGGCCGACGTCCCATTCGTCGCCCCACACCTTGAGGTTCACGTCCACGACGTCGTCGTAGGCGACCGCAAGCCCGGAGAACCTGTATGAGATCGTGAACGTCCGCTGCTCGTCGGCCGCCCGGTAGTGCCAGACCACCCGCACCCGGCTTCCCCGGTTCTCGACACCGAAGGTGCCGGGGTCCCCGCTCGAGCCGAGCGCCGTCGGGGCGCCCGGCAGATACGGGAGGTCTCCCTCGGACACGAGCACCTCGGTGATCTCCTCACCCGGCCGTAGCGGGATGTCCCGGTAGGCGCCGGAGAACGAGCCGTCGAACCGAAACGTGATGTGCTCGGTGACGAGCAGGCTGCCGTCGGGTGCGACGGCGACGTCGACGCGTCCCTCCGGGAGATCGAACGACTTCGCCGACGCGGGTACCGCCGCAGCGAGCAGGGCGGCCGCGATGCCGGCGACGACGAGGAGACGCCTCAGAACTCCACCTTC
>CAYXHU010000536.1:0-1709 GCA_964464675.1 uncultured Acidimicrobiia bacterium | reverse complement strand
CCCGGCTGTGTCCTCCGCCTCGACGCATCTACAGATGCGCCTTCGTTGTGCGTCCGTGCCGGATGACGCCCCCGACTCGGCCTGAATCTCGCCAAGCTTCCCGGACAGAACACCAGTCCTCACACCCCGTCGAACAGAGGATCCCGAAGCGGGTGGATCCCGTCGCCGGTCACGAGCGATGGGTCGGACCCCTCGACGAGGGGCAGCCACATCACGAACGACGAGCCGACCCCCGGCTCGGACGTGACGGTCACCAGTCCTCCGCCGGCCTCGGCCACGTGGCGCACGATCGACAGGCCGATCCCGGTACGCGGCTCGGCGGCCAGATCGCTCGAGTCCTTCCTCCAGTTGCGCTGGAACACGAAGCGATGGTCGGCCGGGTCGATGCCGGGGCCCTCGTCGCAGACGCCCACCCAGGCCCAGCCGTCCATGCGCCCCGCTCCGCAGCAGACGGCCGAGCCGCGCGGAGCCAGGCGCACCGCGTTCGTGGCCAGGTTGGCCACGGCGGCATGCAGCGACGAACGGTCAGCGCGGATCGTCGGCCCCAGCGTCCCGACGTGGCGCATGCGGATCGCCCTGCCTTCGGCGGTGACGCGGAACTCCTCGACCACGTCGCGGGCCAGCGCCCCGAGATCGACCGGGCCGTCGGAGGGCGAAGGCAGCTCGCGCCGCGCGAACCGCATGAGCTCGTCCACGGTGCGGCCGGTGCGGTCCAGGGTGCGGCGAACCAGCCGGGCGCTCTCCTCGAGGCCCGTGCGGTCCGCCGGATTGTCTAGCGCCACGTCGAGGGTCATCGCCATCGTCGCCAACGGGTTGCGCAGCTCGTGGGAGGTGTCCTGAATGAACCGGCGCTGGTCTTCGATCCCGGTCTCGATCCTGTCGAGCATGGCGTCGAACGTGTCTGCGAGGCGTTGCAGCTCGTCCGGCGGGCCGGCCAAGTCGATGCGACGCGACAGGTCGGAGGAATGGATGTCGCGGGCCACCGCGGTGATCCGGTCCACGGGCCGCAGCATGCGGCCGGCGATCAACCAGCCGATGAGGAGCGACGCCGGGAACAACACCCCGAGCGACAGCAGCGAGGTGGCCCGCAGCCGGTCGATCGCCTCCTCATTGGCCAGGCGCTCCAGCGCCGTGACGGCAGACTCGTCGAGGAAGATGGCCGTCCCGGGCTCCGAGGTGACCCGCCGCACTGTGACGTCTTCGGTGACCGGGTTGCCGGCCAGCGTCCGCGACAGGACCAGGTTGATGGCCCCGACCACCAACACGGCAAGGGTGAAGAGGGCGAGGCTGTACTGCAGCGCCATCCGGAAGCGGATGGACCGCGACCAGCCGGGCCATTTCGGCATCAGGCCTCCAGTCGGTACCCCGAGCCCACCACCGTGTCGATCACTCCTGGGAGGCCCGCCTCGGCGAGCTTCTTGCGGAGCTTGGAGATCGTCACCCGGACCGTGTTGGTGAACGGGTCGATCGATTCGTCCCACACGTGGTCGAGCAAGCGCTCGGCGGGGAGCACCTCGCCGGCGTGCGCCATGAAGTACCTCAAGAGGGCGAACTCGCGAGTGGTGAGGTCGAGATCGCTGCCGGACACCGTGACGGTGCGCCGGGCCGCATCGAGCCGGATGGGCCCCACGGTGAGCACCCGGCCGGTGTGCTCGCTGCGGCGGCGCGACAGGGCACGCAACCGGGCCAGCAACTCCGGCAGCGCGAAC
>CAYXHU010000535.1:0-1713 GCA_964464675.1 uncultured Acidimicrobiia bacterium | reverse complement strand
ACCGCCGCTGCCCCTGCCACCCTGACTGCTTTCCCCTCCCTAAGGGAGGGGTGGCTTCGTGCCCTGCGGGCACGAAGACGGGGAGGGTGTCACCGAGCCCGAACACGAGCGAGGGGGAAGCGGGAGGGGGCGAACCTGAGTGGGGGAAGCAAGTGTCGCGCCCTCGGCAGGATTCGAACCTTCTCCGCGTTGGCCAAGGTGGGTGCGGTGGTCCTCTCGTACCGCGTGGGGGGAGAGCCGGGGGGCAGGACGGGCTGGGTTGCGGCCCGGGGAGCAAGGGTGGCCGCCGGGTAGGCGGCCACGTGCGGCGGGACTGGTTGGAGATTGGCGCCCTCGGCAGGATTCGAACCTTCTCCGCGTTGGCCAAGGTGGGTGCGGTGGTCCTCTCGTACCGCGTGGGGGGAGAGCCGGGGGGCAGGACGGGCTGGGTTGCGGCCCGGGGAGCAAGGGTGGCCGCCGGGTAGGCGGCCACGTGCGGCGGGACTGGTTGGAGATTGGCGCCCTCGGCAGGATTCGAACCTGCGCACCCGGCTCCGGAGGCCGGCGCTCTATCCCCTGAGCTACGAGGGCCGAGACCTGATGATACCAACGGCGGGGGGCGAGCCCGGAGGTACCATGCTCGCCCCGACCAGGAAGCGCCGTGTTCCCCGAGGCCATCCACGACGCCGTTGCGGAAGCACTGCGGCGCGCCGCAGCGGCCGGTGATCTCCCCGACCTCGGAGACGTGGACTTCGTGGTGGAGCGTCCCCGGGACAGGTCGCACGGTGACTGGGCCGCCAACGCCGCATTGGTGGCTTCACGAGCAGCGGGTCGCGCTCCCCGTGACATCGCCCAGGCCATCGTGAAACACCTCGACCAGGTTCCTCACCTCGCTGCGGCCGAGGTGGCCGGACCCGGGTTCGTCAACTTCACGCTCGCCGACACCTGGTACCACGAGGTGCTCGCTTCCGCAGCCCGCGAGGGCCCCGGCTTCGCCCGTTGCGACGACGGAGGCGGCTCCCGGGTGCAGGTGGAGTTCGTGTCGTCGAACCCGAACGGCCCTCTGCACATCGGGCATGGGCGGGGCGGCGTCTTCGGCGACGTCCTCGCTCGACTCCTCGAGTACGCCGGGTACGCGGTCGAGCGGGAGTACTACTACAACGACGCCGGGGCGCAGATGGACCGGTTCGCGGCCAGCCTGGAGGCCCGGTATCTCCAAGCCTTGGGCGAGGAGGCCCGGGTTCCCGAGGACGGATACCACGGCGAGTACGTGACCGACTGGGCCGGGGAGTTGGCCGGAGAGGCCGGTGAGACGCTGGCCCGGATGCCCGGCGCCGAGCGGCATGCCGCCATCCGCGCCTGGGGGCTGCGCCGTGCGATGCGCGACATCGAAGAGACCCTGGACCTCGCCGGGATCAGATTCGACGTGTGGTTCTCCGAGACCTCGCTCCACGAGGACGGGCGGGTCGCCGCCGCCGTCGAGCTCCTCGACGAGCGGGGCCACGTATACCGGGCCGACGGTGCGGTGTGGTTCCGCACCACCGAGTTCGGCGACGAGAAGGATCGCGTCCTGGTGAAGTCGGATGGGAGCAGCACCTACATCGCTCCCGACATCGCCTATCACCTCGACAAGTTCGAGCGCGGATTCGACCGGGTGATCAATGTGTGGGGCGCCGATCACCACGGCTACGTGCCCAGGATCAAGGCCTCTGTGGAAGCTCTCGGCTTCGACCC
>CAYXHU010000534.1:0-1715 GCA_964464675.1 uncultured Acidimicrobiia bacterium | reverse complement strand
ACAGCACCTCCTTCCACAATCCCAGCACCCTGTGCTCGACCGGGCCCACGTCGGCTCCGGACACGAAGCGTTCGATCCACTCGACGTAGCGCCACTGGAGCTCCAGCGCCGACACAGCCGAACCGTCGTCGAGGTCCACGATGCGCCGCAGCGACGCATCGTGGCTCACCTGCCACACGGCGTCGACTGGACGGGCCAACCGGATCGGGTCCGGCAGAGCGCCGGCTTCCAGGGCGGCGAGCACGAGCGCGGTGGATCCCAGCTTGAGGAACGTCTGCTCCTCGGACATCGTGGCGTCCCCGATGATGACGTGGAGACGCCGGTACCGTGCCGGGTCGGCATGCGGCTCGTCCCTCGTGTTCACGATCGGGCGTTTCAGCGTCGTCTCGAGACCGACCTCCTCCTCGAAGAAGTCGGCGCGCTGGCTCACCTGGAACGGCACGCCGGGCCGGTCGTTCTCGGCTCCCACCTTCCCCGATCCGGTGAACACCTGCCGGCTCACGAAGAAGGGGATCATGTGGGCGACGACCTCGCCGAATGGCACGCTGCGGGCCAGCAGGTAGTTCTCGTGGGCACCGTAGGAGTTGCCCTTCCCGTCGCTGTTGTTCTTGTGGATGTGGAGCCGCTCCCCCTCCGGGAGGAGGGCCTGGGCGGCCGCACTCGCCCGGGCCAGGACCCACTCCCCGGCCTTGTCGTACAGGGCGCCTTCGAGCGCGTCGTAGCACTCCGGAGTCGAGTACTCGGGGTGGGCGTGATCCACGTAGAACCGGGCACCGTTGCCGAGGACCACGTTCACGAGGGCCGTGTCGAGCCCGACCGCAGGAGCGGGCTGGTGGCCGAATCCCCTGGCGTCCTTGCCGGGGGTCTCCTCGTCGTAGGACCACTGAATCCGGGCGCGGGTGCCGGCGTACGAGTTGATCACCAGGCTCGACGCCAGGACGGGATTGAAGTCGGGCTGGTTCCGGATGGTGATCCCGAACTCGGTCTCCGTGCCGAGGACCTTGTGGATCACAGGTACTGGCCGGTGGTGATCGCCTCGATGCTGCGCTGGTCGCCGTCCCCCTCGATCAGCGTGCGCACGTAGACGATCCGCTCACCCTTCTTCCCCGAGATCCGGGCCCAGTCATCCGGGTTCGTGGTGTTGGGAAGGTCCTCGTGCTCACGGAACTCCTGCTTGATGGCGTCGACGAGGTCCTGGGTCCTGACCCCCCGGTCGCCTCCGGCGATCTCACGCTTGATGGCCATCTTCTTGGCCCTGGCGACCACGTTCTCGATCATCGCGCCGCTGGCGAAGTCCCTGAAGTACAGGACCTCCTTGTCGCCGTTTGCGTAGGTGACCTCGAGGAACCGGTTGTGGTCCGCCTCGGAGTACATGTCGGCCACCGTTGTGTCGATCATGGCCGACACGAGCGCCGCCCTGTCGTCACCGTGGGCGGCGAGTTCGTCTCGGTCGAGCGGCACGTGCTTTCGCAAGTAGATCGAGAAGATCTGCCGGGCCGCCTCCCGGTTGGGGCGCTCGATCTTGATCTTGACGTCGAGCCGGCCCGGCCGGAGGATCGCCGGGTCGATGAGGTCTTCGCGGTTCGAGGCGCCGATGACGATCACGTTCTTGAGACCCTCGACGCCGTCGAGTTCGGAGAGCAGCTGCGGGACGATTGTGGACTCCACGTCGGAGGACACGCCCGTGCCGCGGGTGCGGAACAGCGAGTCCATCT
>CAYXHU010000533.1:0-1715 GCA_964464675.1 uncultured Acidimicrobiia bacterium | reverse complement strand
TCCGTCCCGGGCGGAGAATCCGTCTGTCCGCTGCCGCCAGACCCCCAGCACGCCAGATCCCCGCCGTCTCGGATCCCGCAGGCGTGGTGGTCGCCCGCGGCGATGTCGACGAAGACGCCGGACGGGACCTGCAGTTGGCCGTAGGAGTCGTCGCCCCAGCACTGGACGGCGCCGTCGTCGTGGAGGGCACAGGAGTGGTAGCCCCCGGCGGAGACCTGGGCCCATCCCTCGGGCTCGGTGGAGTCGTCGTCGTCATCACCGGTGTCGTCATCGCCCGTGGTGTCGTCATCGTCGCCGACATCGTAGGGGATGCCGTCGATCGTGCTGTCCCCCATGACCCAGCCGACCGGGTCGGCGCTGTCGTCATCATCGTCGTCGGCCGGGAGGTGCCACTGGCCACCCGAGACCATCGGGACGGGGGAGCAGCCGGCCAGGTGGTACAGGCAGAGGATCAAGCCGCCGAGGGCGGCGACTGCCAGGATCACGGAGTCGGGGGTGGGTCGCATGGGGTCTCCTTACAGGCTCTCGATTGGATCTCGGTGGAAGGTGAAGGTGATCGACGACCCAGATCGCTCGGTCACCTCTCCGCCCTGCGTCGTGTACTTGACGGTGACCGGCCCCTCCCACGTCCAGATCACCCGGAACGGACGCCCCTTCTCCGCCAGGATGCTGTGGATGTCCGGGTCCTGGTAGGCGTTCGTGGGCGTGTGATCCCGCAGCCACCGACGGGGCCTGCGGGACACGGCGTGCCACAGGTCGCGCGGGCTGTAGTCGTACCAGCGGGAGGGGGTCAGGCGGCAGTTGGTCATCCCGGCCCCCGCCCGTCCTCACAGTCCGAGCAGCGATCGATCTCCCACCACATGACGTCGTCCAGCTTGCCCTTCAACGTCGGCACGAACAGTCGCCCCCGGCACGTCGGGCACTGCTCGTCCGGGTGGATGACCTCGGCGTTCAGCACCCCGGCTCCGATCTTGGATGCCTCGCTCGCCATCTCGCGCCACTGGACCGGCTGCTTGTCGTCCCAGTCGATGTAGTGCTCGGCCATCTGGTCCGCGGTCAGCCCGTCGAGGCCGTACTCTGCGCAGAGCCGGACGTCGTGGCCGCGCCCACTATGCGCCCGGATGAACGGCGCGGTCGCGTCGGTAGTAGCGGTGTCCATGCTGTTCTGGGTCGCGAACACGCGCTGCTTGCAGGTGTCGCAGGCGATGTAGTAGTCGACGGTCATCGCCCGCCCCCCATCTCCTTCGCCCACCGGCAGTCGGGGGCGTGGTCGGGCTCCATGCCACGACAGAAATGACAGAATCGAGCCGGCATGAATCCAGCCATCTTGATCGTCACGCCCCACTCCACCTCCCGCAGCAACGCCTCCAGCCGCACGATCCTCTCGTAACGAGGGTCGACCGGGCGGGGCTGCTGGTCGGCGTCGACCTGCCTGTGGAGGCTGCGGGCGGCTGCTCTCCATGGCTGTTCAGTCGAGCCGCTCACCGCCCCACCTCCCGCAGCAGAACGTGCGCCTCGACGTTCTCGCCGTCGCTCGTCGTCTCGCACCGCTCGACCACGAACAGCGCGCCGGGCCGGAGCCGGTAGACCTGGGGATGCGTCTGCGCGTCGAGGACCACGCAGATCTCCAAAGGTTCGTCGCTGATCGGAACGGCGGTTGCGGTCTGGTCCGTGGTGGTCATCGTAGGAACCTCCCAACGTCTTCCGGTGTGGCG
>CAYXHU010000532.1:0-1721 GCA_964464675.1 uncultured Acidimicrobiia bacterium | reverse complement strand
GGTTTGGCCGACGACCACCGTGCCGTACCCGAGCGTCTCGACGATCCTCTCGGCCGCCGGCAGCCGGGAGGGCCGGGCCACCACCAGGGTGGTCAGGTAATCACCGCGATCGGAGTTGATCGCCCGCACGATGTCGTAGCCGGCATCGCCGAGCACCGTCCCGACGGCTGCGGCGGCCCCGGCGGCCGCCCCGCCGTTCTGGACCTCGACACGGACCTCTGACGGGATCTCGTCGAGGGGAGCTCCCGTTCGGAACGCGGCGAGCACCTGGTCTGCATCGGGCTGGGTGGGCACCACGTAGGAGACGCCGCCTTCGTTGGAGATCCGGGACGGCAGGGTCCGGCTGTCGAAGTCCTCCGCCGAGATGGAGCGCATCTCCCAGGCGAGCTGGATGATCGAGTCTTCGTCGAGCGCATCGTCGATGGTCACGAAGTCCCCGAGGGCGTCGAGCAGGTCCGCGAAGCCCCCGATCGACGAGGGCCGATCGATCTGGGTGATCATCGCGAGCAGCAGGTCCTGTTGGCGACGGGTCCGCCCGAAATCGCTCGCATCGACGTAGACCCACTGTCCGTCGATCAGTTCCTGGTACGACCGGGACCTCGCCAGCGCCAGTGCGGTCTTGCCGTCGATGACCTGGCGCCCGGCAGAGACCTGCAGCTTGGACTTGACGTCGCGGGCATCGTGGGGGAACGTCATCTCGATGCCGCCGATCGCGTCGACGATCCCGGCGAACCCCGCGAAGTCCACCTGCAGGTAGTGGTGGATCGGGACGTCTGTGAACGCCCGCACGGCCGAGACGATCTCGGACGGACCGTCGTTGAAGATCCCGTTGATCTTCGTGGTCGTGCCGTTCCACGTCACCTTGAGGTCGCGGGGAAGGCTGAGGAGCTGGATTCGGTCCTCGTCGGGGAACACCTGGAGCAGCATGATCACGTCGGCGCGCTGGCCGCCGAAGCTGCCGAAATTGCCGAAGTCCTCGGGAAGATCGGCACGGCTGTCGCTGCCGATCAGCAGGAAGGTGCGCGGATCGTCGAGCTCGGCGGGCTTCTCGGTGAGATCGAGATCGCCTGCATCGAGGGTGGTGACCGATGCGGTCACCTGGCGGGCGCCCAGCCACAACGCGGCGAGAGCCCCGAAGATCCCGAAGTTGGCGACCACGAGGAATGCGATGAGCCCGCGCCGCACCCAGGGGCGCCGGGCACGCGGCTCTTCGGGGGGTGGGGGGCCTGGGGAAACATCGGTCATGGGAGTGGTTGGTGTTATACCACCGATCGGCGACGGCGCAGCCCGCCGGCTGTGTCCGGGCTGAGACGGCGCCTGCGTCCGTTCGGGTTCCCCGGTGTCATGTGCCCACCCGGATCCCGCGCACCGCGCCGGCGTGCAGCACGATGCCTCCCCGCCCGTCGTCCACCTCGAGACCTCCGTCGGCGGCGATCCCGACGGCACGCCCGGCGCCGCCGTCCCACGAGACCGTCTGCCCCAGCGTCGCACACCGTGGCGCGTAGCGCTCCTCGGGCCAGGAATCCGGACCTGCGCCGACGAGCTCGAGGAGTGCTCCGGCCCACCGCCGGGCGATCCGGGGAGCGGCCGCCGGGCCGGGGTCGTCGTCCCACAGCGCCCCGGCCTCTTCGATCGGTCGGCGCCACCACAGGTTCAAACCGAAGCCGATCACCAGGATCGCGCCCACGGCGAGCGCTGCCCAGACGGAATACTCCTTCTCC
>CAYXHU010000531.1:0-1723 GCA_964464675.1 uncultured Acidimicrobiia bacterium | reverse complement strand
GCTCGTCCTGGCCGTCGTCTCCTCGGCCTGCGATTCCGGCGACGATGCCGGCTCGACCACGACCACCGGGCCGACGACGACGACCGAGGCCGCCACCACGACCACGGAGGCGGCCACCACCACCACCACCACGACCGCCCCCCAGGAGGAGCCTCTCGATCCGAACGGCTTCTACCTGATGCTCATGTGGCACCAGCACCAGCCGCTGTACCCCAAGGACGCCGACGGCGTCGTCACCCGCCCCTGGGTCCGGGTGCATGCCACCAAGGACTACTACGACATGGCGGCGCTCCTCGGCGAGTACCCGAACGTGCGGGCCACCTTCAACCTGACCCCGGTGCTGCTCCTGCAGCTCGAGGAGCTGGCATCCGGCACCAAGGACGTGTACTGGACGCTCAGCGAGATCCCCGCCGGCGACCTCACCGTCGACCAGCAAGGGTTCATCCTGGAGCGGTTCTTCGACATCAACTCGCGGATCTCGTCGCAGTACCCCCGGTACGAAGAGCTCCGAGCGAAGCGGGACGCCGGTGAGCCCTACACCGAGCAGGACTTCCGGGACCTCCAGGTGCTCTTCAACCTCGGATGGACCGACCCCTCCTTCCTCGCCGAGGAGCCCCTGGCATCCCTGGTGGCCAAGCAACGCGACTTCACCGAAGAGGACAAGACGGTCCTGTTTGCCGAACACCTCCGCATCGTCTCGGAGGTGACCGCGATCCACTCAGAGATGTGGGAGAGCGGGCAGATCGAGGTCACCACCACCCCGCTCGCCCACCCGATCCTGCCCCTCATCGCCGACACGTCGCTGGCGACGGTGGGCGACCCGGCCGCGATCCTCCCGCAGAACCGGTTCAGCCAACTCGAGGACGGCAAGGAGCACGTGCGCCGAGGGCTCGACACCGCAGAGCGACTGCTCGGGGCACGCCCCCAGGGCATGTGGCCGGGAGAAGGCGCCGTCGCCCAATACGTGCTGCCGATGTTCTCCAACGAAGGGGTCCGCTGGATCGCCACCGGGGAGGACGTGCTGGCCCCGTCGCTCGGGCTGGGATCGTTCGATCGTGACGAACAGGACGTCGTCCAGGAAGCCGACCGGCTCTACCGGCCGTGGCTCGGCGTGCCCAGGCGCAGCGACCCGGTGGCCATCTTCTTCCGCGACCGGGTGATCAGCGACCTCGTCGGCTTCCAGTATTCCGGGATGCCGGCCCAGGACGCCGCATCCGACTTCATGGAGCGGCTCGCCGCCATCAAGGACCGGCTGGACACCCAAGGCGCCGAAGGGCCCCACGTCGTGTCGGTGATCCTCGACGGCGAGAACGCCTGGGAGCACTACGAGGGCGACGGCATTCCCTTCCTGAGCGCCCTGTACGGGTCGCTCAGCGAGGCCGATTGGGTGCAGACCGTCACCCCGAGCCAGTACCTCGACGCGTTCGGCGACACGCTCGAGCCGCTCGACGAGCTATGGCCAGGCGCCTGGTTCTCCTCCAACTACGCCACCTGGATCGGCGAGGCCGAGGAAGCCACGGCCTGGGATTACCTGTGGCGGGCTCGCGACGACTACGGGCGCGCCGAGCGCAGCGGCGAGGTCGGCGATGAGGCGCTCGCGGCCGCGTACGAGAAGATGCTCTTCGCCGAGGGATCCGACTGGTTCTGGTGGTACGGGGACGACCAGTCGTCGGGCAACGACGATTACTTCGACACCGCGTTCCGCGAGCTGCTCGGCCAGATG
>CAYXHU010000530.1:0-1724 GCA_964464675.1 uncultured Acidimicrobiia bacterium | reverse complement strand
TTCGAGGTTTCCGGTGCTGCACACCCCGGTCACCTCGGCGCCCATGCCGGCGGCGATCTGCACGGCGAACGTGCCGACGCCCCCCGACGCGCCGTTGACGAGCACCCGGTGCCCGGCCTGGAGGCCCCCTTTGTCGCGGAGCCCCTGGAGCGCGGTGAGGCCGGCGATGTTGAGGGTGGCGGCCTCTTCGAACGAGACGCCTTCGGGCTTGTGGGCCAGGCTCTTGGGTCGTGCGATCACGTACTCGGCGAAGGCGCCGGCAGCGTGGCCGAACACGTGGTCTCCGGCCCGGAACCCTGTGACGTTGCGGCCCGCAGCGTCCACCGTGCCGGCCACGTCGGCGCCGAGGCGGGTTTCCTTGGGGCGGCGGAGACCGGACTGGAGGCGGATGAAGTAGGGCATGCCCCGCATGAAATGCCAGTCGAAGGGGTTCACCGACGTGGCTCTCACCCGGATCAGGACCTCGTCGTCCCCGACCTCCGGAACCTCGATCTCTCTGAGTTCGAGGACGTCCGGTGGTCCGTAGTCGCGGTAGGTGATCGCTCGCATCGTGGGCTCCCTCGGCGGCGTGCAGAAGACGATCGTACGCGGGACGGCCGTCGGGAGGCGAGACGATTCGATGCCTCCCCGCGGCTCGGCGGGAGCCTCACCCGTCCCGGGGGTGGGCGGCTACTCCCGAGGGGCGGGGGCCGCGCCGGTCATGGTGCCGAGTCGTCGGTGAGCGGTTCGAGGACCACGACGGCGGTCTCGGTGGAGCGCAGTGCTGCGTAGGCGTCGAGGTCGCGGTCGATCTCCTGCCAGCGCGCCCACAGCCGGTCCCGCTCTTCGCCTTCGGCGGCCCGGCCCCGCACCCGGTGCCCGCCTCCTTTGAGGTCGACCCGGGCCTCGGGATCGGCTTGCAGGTTGAGCCACCAGGCCGGCTCCCCGTCGGACCATCCGTTCATGGCCATGGTGACCAGGTTGGGGCCGTCCTCGAAGTAGCCGAGGATGACGCTGCGCTCCTTGCCGCTGCGCCGGCCGGTGGTGGTGAGCCGCATCGCTCCCCACTTGCCCGGCTTGGGGCGCCACAGCCCCCTCCGGGTGAGTCGGTAGATGCCGCGATGGACCGACCAGGCGGTGCGCACGAACCAGCGCGGGGGCATCCTCACCTGCTTGGCCGACTGCTCGGACATGACTCCCCTTCGGGTCGGTGATCGCCGCGAGCCTACCCGGAGGCTCGCGGACCCCTCGGCGCCGACCCGCGTCCCGGCCGCCCTCGACGGGCGAATGCACGGCAGCCGGTCTCCGTCTACTCGAACGGGACGACGGTGATGCAGGCGATCACCGTCATCCGGTGCCGGTCGTCCTAGCACCAGGCCGGGTTCGGTCGGCTATGTTCCGCTCGACGGAAGGAGACCGGGATGCCCGAGAGGGACGTGTACAAGCACGGGGTGCCCAGCTGGATCGACCTGAGCACGACGGATCTCGAAGGAGCCAAGGCGTTCTACGGCGCTCTGTTCGGCTGGGAGGCGGATGACGTGCCCACCGACCAGGGCATGCCCTACACGATGTTCCGCAAGAACGGCAGGTCCGTCGCCGGCGGCGGACCGATGCCGCCGGACATGGTGGAGCACGGAGTGCCTTCGATGTGGAACTCGTACGTCAACGTGGACAGCGTCGACGACACCCTCGCCTGCCAGCACGAGCCGACCAGGGCGCCCCGGTAGCCCGTCCCGCGCACCGCC
>CAYXHU010000529.1:0-1730 GCA_964464675.1 uncultured Acidimicrobiia bacterium | reverse complement strand
GGGTCTATCTGTGGGCGGTCATGGGTGGGCGGGTGTATCGAGTATCCAGGATCGAGAATCGAGTATCGGGTGTACGGGGGCGCGGTTCTGGCACACTAGACGCCGCGAATGAAAAAAACATCGAGCAGCGCTCCTGGAACCAGCCGGTTTGTCCTCGGTCTCGTGACCGGGCTGGCCGGGTTGTGGAAACCGCGGCCCGGTGAAGAGCCGGGACTGCCGGGATGGCGGGCGGCGATCTGGCCGGTGGCGTTCCCGCGTCTGCTGGCTCCCGAAGTGGCCGCACTGGCCCTCACCACGGGATCGAACGAAGGGGTGCTCGCCACGATCCTGGCCGCCGGAGTCGGGCTGGGAGCCGCCGTGGTGCTCGCGCCCGTCCGCAGGGGGGACGCCGCCGACGGCATCCTGGAGTGGGCCGGGCGGATCCTCGCGGTGCTGCTGGTGGCCGTCGGGGTGTTCCTGATGATCGACGGGATCAGGGACGTGTAGCGAGCGCGTCGCGCACTCGGCGCTCCGCCTCGGTCATGGCGTTCCCCGCCTCCTTGACTGCGGCGATGGCGGCGAGCGTCGGCCCTCCTGCGTCGCGTTCCTCCTGGAACCGCGCCGCGAACCCGCCGGAGCGGATGTCCTCGAGCACCGAGGAGAACATCGCCGTCATCGCGCCGCGATCGAGCTCCATGGTCCTGAGGAATCCCCCGTACTGGGCGACCACGCCGTGCCATCCGACGGATTCGAAGAACCCGGCGTCGGCGAACGCCTGGAAGGTTCGGGCCATCTCACCCGACATGTACATCTCGAGCACCATCGCCTCCGGGGGCAGGCCTGCGTCGACACCGAGAGCGAAGGCGACCTGGATCGTCGTGCCGAGATAGGGGCCCACCGTCTGCTCGATGAACAGGTCGAGCAGCGCTTCGTCGGAGGCGCGCAGCGGCATCGCCCCCTTGCGGAGCACCCCGGCGGCATGCGCCAGGGCGAGGAGCCGGTCGAGCCCCCGGCCCGAGGCATCCTGCTCCACCGAGATGTAGGCGAAGAACCCTGCTCCGTCCACGTAGGACCGCCGCACCTCCTCGCCGAGCATGCGGGGGGCCAGCAGGAGCACGTCGATCCCGGCCGGCAGGTCGACGAGGCCGAATGCGAGCGCATATCCCGAGGCGAAGCACACGGCCTCGCCGGGACGGAGATGGGGGCGGATGGACGCGGTGAAGCACTCGGGGATCTCCTCGTCGGGGATGAGCACCACGACGATCCCGGCAGCCTCGACCGCCTCCGAGATGCCGAGTACGGTGAACCCGTCGTCCCGGGCCGCGGATCGGTACTCGTCGTCGCGGTTGCCGATGACCACCGAGACCCCCGAGTCCCGTAGGTTCAGAGCGAACGACCTGCCCAGGTTGCCGTACCCGAGGACGGCGACGCAGCAGCCGTCGAGCACCGTCGGATCGGCGTCGGGTTCCCGGTAGAAGCGCACGGTGCCTCCTCGTCGTCGACCTGGTCCGATGCTACGCACCGAGTTCCCGGCCGCGGGGTGGCCGGCCCTCGCTAGCCTCTCCCAGCGAACCGACACGGGGAGGCGGCGTGAGCAGAACCCGAGCGCGGGTCACCGGCATCGGCACCCATGTGCCGCCCCGGGTCGTCACCAACGACGACCTTGCGCAGTGGATGGACACCTCCGACGAGTGGATCACTCAGCGGACTGGAATCAAGGAGCGCCACTGGGTGGATCCGGGGACGACCAC
>CAYXHU010000528.1:0-1738 GCA_964464675.1 uncultured Acidimicrobiia bacterium | reverse complement strand
TTGGAGCAGGGCCTTCGCGTGCCCCGTCGAGAGCCGGCCGGCCTCCACGTCCTCGAGCACTCGCCCGTCGAGCACCCGGGATTCGGCACCGAACCGGCCCTGCGGGGACGAGACCGCCACCGGGCGCCCGGCGAAGTGCCTGCGGTGCGCCCGGGCGATCCGATGGATGGTGTGGCCCTCCGGCACGTCACACCCGCCGGAGAGCCCCGACGACCACCGGCACGCCGGGCGACCACAGCACCTCGGCGGGCGGGCCCTCGACCGCGTACCCGGCGGCCGGAACGAGGTCGTCGTGGAGATCGACGAGCGAGGCGAGGTGCAGCGGCCACGCCGGGTGTGCCACCGGCGCATGGAGCAGGCGCCCTCGCCGCGCCGAGTACAGCCTCCAGCGGGCGGAAACGAAGTGCTGGAGTGGGGAGACCTCGGCGGGCTCGAGGCGCCGACCGACGTCGAACACCACGCGCGACTCCGCCCCGGCGGGCTCCGGACGGCGCCGTCTGGCCAGGTACTCGCTGCGGCCGCCGACAGCCTCGGCACGCATCTTCGACCACGCATAGGGGAGGCCGAAGCCGATCCGAGCCACCGGGACCGGAAGCGCGCGGTCGATGTCGAGGGAGTGGAACCAGACGCCGGGGCCGTGCGGCCCGACCACGTAGGTGCGGACGTTCGTTTCCAGGAACGAGCCCAGCCACGGCGGTGAAGGCCCGCGTCGCAGCGCGATGCCGCGCATCCGGAAGGGGATGAGCCCCACCCAGCCTGCGCCGTCCCACTCGTCGACGGCGAGCCCGGGCGGCAGGGCGGCCCGCACCTGCCCGGGATCCACCGGCCAGTGGAGCGAGGCGAGATCGAGCCATTGCTGGCGCATGACCGGCCGGGCGATCGTGTGCGGGGGATCACCGGGGAAGGACACGCCGTTCACGGTACGCGCCGGCCGCCCCCACCCGGGCCGGATCAGGACCTCTGCCCGTAGTGAACCGGTTCCAAAGCGCCCTACCATGCCGGTGTTCCCCGAAGAGAGGCATGTTTGCGATGGCGAAGTGGGTCTACGCGTTCGACGAGGTGGACCAGGCCGAACGGCAGGTCGGCGGCGACTGGGACGCGGTGCGCGGGCTCCTGGGAGGCAAAGGGGCCAACCTGGGCGAGATGACGAGGATCGGGGTCCCTGTCCCCCCCGGGTTCACCGTCACGACCGAAGCCTGCCTGGCCTACCTCGATGCCGGCGAGGAGTTCCCCGAGGGTCTCTGGGAGCAGATCCAAGAAGCGCTCCACAAGGTCGAGAAGGGCGCCGGCAAGGCGTTCGGCGACAAGAAGAACCCGCTGCTGGTCTCGTGCCGTTCCGGCGCCAAGTTCTCCATGCCTGGGATGATGGACACGGTCCTCAACATCGGGCTGAACGACGACGTGGCGGCCGGTATGGCGAAGCTCACCGGCGACGAGCACTTCGTGTTCGACTCCTACCGGCGCCTCATCCAGATGTTCGGGTCCGTGGTGCTCGGCCTCAAGGACGAGCTGTTCGAAGAGGTGCTCGAGGAGTATCGCAAGAAGCAGGGGGTGGCGACGGACTCCGAGTTGAGCGTCGCCAACCTGAAGGAGATCGTCGAAGAGTTCAAGGAGATTGCACCGCGCTTCCCGTCGGAGCCGATGGAGCAGCTCCGGCTGGCCGCCGAAGCGGTCTTCAAGTCCTGGAACGGCAAGCGGGCCATCGACTACCGCAACGCGGCCGGGATCGCGCACGACC
>CAYXHU010000527.1:0-1746 GCA_964464675.1 uncultured Acidimicrobiia bacterium | reverse complement strand
CGGCCGACGCCCCGGTGCTGCCCCTGTCCTCGGTCCCGGAGAACGGGCCCGCGTGGATGGGCGGCGAGTTCCGCGGGCCCATCGCCCCCGGAGAAACCCGCTGGTACCGCCTGGAGATGGAGCCCGCCGAGGTGATGAACGTGTCGGCGTTGTTCCCCGGTGATCGGGTGGTCGGTGCCGGCGCGGACGGAGGATTCGCAGTCGAGATCACCGACCTCGACGGCAATCCGGTGGGAGGTCCGTTCGGCGAGTGGCCGCAGATGAGCCAAGCGTTCGGAGGCGCCCCGCGGCAGGCACGGGTGGGCGGCACGACGTCGTCCACTCCGGATCCGCTGCCCGAGGTGGTGCTCATCGGATTCACCTGGGACGGGTCGGCGTCGAGAGAGAGCGAGATCCGTTTCGGCGTGGAGACGATGCTCGATGAGGGAAGAGAGGGTGCGCACGACGAGGAACCCGCCGTCGAGGAACCGACCGATTCGACGACGTCGTCGGTGACCCCGGCACCTTCGACAACCGTTGCAGCGGCGACGAGTGCAGCGCCTGCGGAGGCGCAGCCGGGGAGCGACGACGGCGACGGCCCGCCGATCGCACTGTTCATCGCGATCGGGGCCGCGGTCATCACCGCCGGGGCGATCGGCCTCCTGGCCAGAAAGCGCCGATGAGGTCCTCTCCCCCGAAGGAGCCGGGGGGATCGTGATCCCGAAACACCGCTAGGACCTTTCCACGGGTCTGCCGGCGACGGCGCCCGTCACTGCAGCAACCACGACTCCGGCACACCCACGTCGACACGATCGATGAGCCCGCGACGCTCGAGAATCGCCCGGCTGGTCTCGCCATCCAACTGCTCGCCCCCCTGGGAGGTGCGCCCGTCCGACCATCGAACGCGCGACCACGCATCTCCATTCGTCATGGAGCGAGCCACCCGGCCGTCTCGGCCCGATGCTCCACCACGCCGTGCAGCCGCAGGCTGGCGATCGACATGCCCTCGTATCGCCGGGCGATCGCGTCGGCCTGCTGTTCGCAGATCCACTTCGAGAGGCTGTACGGGTCCTCTGCGTAGGTGGGATGCCGCTCGTCGAGCGGGAAGTAGTCGTAGCGCGGCCACCGGCTGAACCGACCTCCGACGGCGTTGATACTCGAGGCCAGGCACACCCTCGGGATCCCGACCTCAGCGGCAGCCCGGAGCGCGTTGTAGCTCGACACCACGTTGTTGTTGTGCACCACATGGTCGGCGTGCCGACCGGGGCCGCTGATGGCGGCGAGGTGAACGAGGACGTCACACCCGTCTGCCGCCCGCCGGAGCGCCGGGTAGTCCGTGGTGTCGACGGCGAGCACCGCCGGTTCGGGCTCGGGCGACGCGACGAGATCCATCGCAACCACGTCGTGGCCGTCGGCGACCGCGGCCTCGACCACCACCCGACCGATCCAGCCCGTCGCGCCCGTGACGGCGATTCTCATCGGCCCCCGTCCTCCTCGAACCCGCATCTCGCTGCTGCCGACGAGCACCCTACCGCTTGCGGACAAGGCAGACCCTCGGTGCCCGGGACAGGAGTCGAACCTGCACGCCCCACGGGGGGACAGCGGAGTTTAAGTCTGAGCGTTCAGCCAGGAAGTCCCAGGTCAGAACACAAAACCCCAGGTCAGAGGCCGCTTAGCGACATCCGATGTCGCATTGTCCAGCGTCTGGGGCGTGGTTTCCTGCAACCGCATGCAACCAACCAGCCACCACCGTGGTGGCGGGGGCGG
>CAYXHU010000526.1:0-1754 GCA_964464675.1 uncultured Acidimicrobiia bacterium | reverse complement strand
CTCATCCCTCATCTCTCAACCCTCAACCCTCAACCCCCTAACTCACCTGATACCGCTCCACCTGGGCGCGGTCGACTTCGACGCCGAGGCCGGGGGCTTGGGGGACGGTGACCATGCCGTCGAGGATTTCGAGGGGTCGGGTGAGGACGTCGTCGCGGAGAAGGTGGAAGGCGCACTCGTTGCAGCTCGAGAAGGCGGGCGTGGAGGCGGCCAGTTGCAGCATGGCCGCCGCGCTGATGCCGACCGACGGGCCGGCCAGGATCGAGGCGGAGAGGCCGGCGGCCCGGGCGATCGCCGCGCACTGCCGCGCCGGGGCGATCCCACCCACCAGGCCCAGATCGACCACCACGTAGGGCGCCGCCCCGCAGCGGACCAGGGCCAGGACGTCGGCCGGGCCGTGGATCGACCGCCACACGCCCAGCGAGACGCTCGTCTGCCGCCGCAGCGTGGCGATCTCGTCCAGGTCCTTCGAGCGTAGCGGATCGATCACGAATTGCGGGGCGTCGTCCTCCAGCTCCGCGCAAAGCTCCCGGGCCACGAGCAGGTCGTAGCTCGCCCCGGCGTCGAACCGCAGCTCGATCCGGTCGCCCGTCGCTTCCCGGATGGCCGCCAGCGTCTGGAGGTCGCGGTCCGGCTCGCCCGAGGAGCCGACGATCTGCGAGTGGAACCCCTGCTCGGCCATCTCGCGAGCCAGCGGGCCCACCGGGCGACCGGGGTGACCGGCCAGCCGCACCGAGACGGGGATCCGCCGGCGGTAGACGCCGCCGAGCAAGTGGCACAGCGGTTGTCCCACGGTGCGGGCAACCAGGTCCCAGGAGGCCATCTCCAGGGCGGACCGGAGGGGGGCCGGCTTGAGGACTTCCAGCTCGAGCAGCTCTTCCACGTCGAACACGCTCCGCCCGGTCAGGATCGGCAAGAGCACGTCGCGGCGCGGAGCCAGCTCGGCACTCCGCCACCGCAACTGGGCCTCGCCCCAGCCCTCGAACCCCGAGGCCGTCGCCAGGCGAGCCACCAAGGACCGCAGCGGGGCCTCCTGCCCGTTCAAGGCGATCTCGACGAGGTAGAATTCCAGGTCGCTGATGGTCATGGTGGTGAGGGGTGAGTGATGAGTGGTGAGTGATGAGTGGTGAGTGGTGAGTGGTGAGTGGTGAGTGGGCGGCCGGTTGAGGCGTTGGCACGCGGCACGAGCAGATCGCCCCCGTGTGTGTTTGGCGAGGGTCTCCCGACCCCGCCGGTGGGTTGACCGCAGGTCTCCCGGCACGAACGGTCACGCCGGCAAGGGCACATCGTCCCCCATTATCTAGCTTACATCAAGATCCGTTTTCCCGTCGCGCAGCGGTTTGGGCAGTTGGAAATGCACCTTCTCCTCGCGGAGCGCACGGGACTCGACGGCGGCCCCGAATCGGCGCTGGAGATAGCCGACGCAACCCTGCACCAGGGTCTCCGGGGCACTGGCGCCGGCGGTGATCAGCACGGTCTCGTCGCCCGAAAACCACGCCGGGTCGATGTCCGCCGCGCCGTCGATGAGCCGGGCCGGAACCCCCACCGCCCGGGCCAGCTCGGTCAGCCGCCGGCTGTTGGAGCTGTTCTGGCTGCCCACGACGAGGACGAAATCGGCCTCCCCGGCGAGCCGGCGGACCGCCTCCTGCCGGTTCTGCGTGGCGTAGCAGATGTCGTCTCGGGCCGGGCCGACGATGTTGGGGAATCGCTGGCGAAGCCGGGCGATGATCCGCGAGGCATCGTCGACCGACAGG
>CAYXHU010000525.1:0-1756 GCA_964464675.1 uncultured Acidimicrobiia bacterium | reverse complement strand
CTCATGGCCATCGGCATCCTGGTCATCGTCCTTAACTACATCGGGGTGTTCGGTGACTTCCAGCGGGTGCTGCTGTGGACGGGCCTCGGGCTCATCGGTGCCGGGTTCGTCATGACCCTCAACTACCGCTGAATCACAGCGCTGTAGTTCTCCCCAGCTTCACCCCCAGGCTGGGGATGCGCGCTCCCTGCGCGAATCACATGGATGGGATTCTCCCCAGGATCACCCCCAGGCTGTGGAGCCCGCGCCGGCCCCGCCGGGGGGCCGCACCTCAGGGGATCTCGACCATCTCCTCCCGGCAATGCCGCGGGGGATGCACCTCTTCTCCTTGGGCGTGGGTCACGGTGAGCCGCATCCCGCACACGGCGCAGCGGAACTCCCGGTGCACTTCGACGATCTCGTCGGGGTCCGGCTCTCCGGGGACGGGCCGTGCCAGGAGCCGCACCCCCCATACGCCGGCGGCGAGGATGGCCGCGCCGATCACCACGGCCGCGAGCAACTGAAAGACCGTCTCCACTAGACCCGTTCGAACACGGTCGCGTTGCCGAGCCCGCCGCCCTCGCACATGGTCTGCAGCCCGTACCGTGCTCCGGTGCGCACCATCTCGTGCACGAGGGTGGTCATGATCTTCGCTCCCGATGCCCCGAGCGGGTGGCCGTTGGCGATCGCTCCGCCGTTCACGTTGACCTTGGACCAATCGGCGCCGGTCTCCGCCAGCCAGGCGAGCGGCACCGATGCGAACGCCTCGTTGACCTCGAACAGGTCGATGTCGTCCACGGTCAGCCCGGTGCGTGCCAGCACCTTCTGGGTGGCCGGGATCGGAGCGGTCAGCATGATGACCGGATCGACGCCGGCGACCGAGAACCCGCGGAACCGCACCATCGGCGTGAACCCGAGGCGCTCGGCGACGTCCTCACCCATGATGAGGATCGCGGCGGCACCGTCGGAGATCTGCGACGAGTTGCCGGCGGTGATCATCCCGTCGGCCTTGAAGGCCGGCTTCAGCGACGCCAGCTTCTCGAGGCTGGTGTCCCGCCTGATGCCCTCGTCCTGGGTCATCACGACGGCTCCTCCGCCGTCGCCGTTCACCTCGACGGGGACGATCTCGTTCAGGAACCGGCCTTCATCGGTTGCGGCCGCCGCCCGGCGGTGCGATTCGAGGGAGAACTCGTCGAGCTGCTCCCGGGCGAAACCCCATCGTTCTGCTACCAGTTCGGCCGAGATCCCCTGGGGGACGAGGCTGTGGTCGTAGCGCTCCAGCATCTTCGGCCCGAACGGGATGCCGGGGCCCTGCTGGGCGGTCACCCCCATCGGCACCCTGGTCATGTGCTCGATCCCTGCGGCGATCACGATGTCGTACTGGTCGGCCATCACGCCCTGTGCCCCGAAATGCGCCGCCTGCTGGCTCGACCCGCACTGCCGGTCGATCGAGACGGCGGGGACCTCCTCGGGGAAGCCTGCGGCGAGGAGTGCGTTGCGCCCGACGTTGAGCCCCTGCTCGCCGGTCTGGGTGACGCACCCCATGATGACGTCGTCCACCTGGGCGGGGTCGATCCCCGTCCGGTCCACGAGTGCCTGGAGCGTCAGAGCCACCAGGTCCACGGGGTGCACGTCCTTGAGGAGCCCGTTGCGACGGCCCACCGGGGTGCGGACGGCGTCGACGATCACCGCGCTGCGCATGAGACCTCCTGCTTGCGGGAGCGTGGAGATGAGGGGATTCGAACCCCTGACCCCCTGGATGCAAACCAGGTGCTCT
>CAYXHU010000524.1:0-1758 GCA_964464675.1 uncultured Acidimicrobiia bacterium | reverse complement strand
GGCCTCGGCCCAGTCCGCGTGGTCGGCCAGGTCCAGTTCCTCGGACTCCTCGACATTGGTGCGCACCAGAGTCACATGCGGGTTGTGAACGTAGAGGGTGCGGTCGCTCCAATCCGCAGGCAGCGTCTCCGGCGGCGAAAAGGCGATCATGTCGGCGGCGCCGATCGTCACCACCTGGGGAAGGCCGAGCCGCCCTGCAATCTCCAGGCGGTCCGGACCTGCGGTGAACACCCCGCCGGCCAACTCCGCGAGCACTTCGGCGGTGGTGATGTCGAGCGTCGCCTTGATGTGGCCGCTCTCCATGAGCGCCTCCATCGACCGCCCCCCGGTGCCGGTGGCGTGGAACACCAGCACGTCGTAGCCGGCCTCCTCGAGCCAGGTCCGGGCCTGTTCGACACACGGGGTGGTCGTGCCGTACATGGTCGCCCCCACCAGGGGCCTCTCCGGTTCGTCCCGGGCTGCGGAGCGATACGCGGCGGCCATCGCAGCGATTGCGGCGGACGCGTTGCCGAGGATGCGCCGGGAGATCGCGTTGATCCCGGCGACGTCCACGACCGAGTACATCAACGCTATGTCGGACGTGCCCACATACGGGCGGGTGTCACTCGCTCCCATCGTCGAGACGAGCATCTTGGGGACGCCGATCGGGAGATGCTGCAGCGCGTGGCTGATGATCGAGGAACCGCCGGAACCGCCGGCGCCCAGGATGCCGTCGAGCCGACCTTCCCGGTACAGGGCCTTCACGATCTCGGCCGCGCCGCGGGCCATCGTGGTCACCGCCGATCCCCGGCCGGCCGTTGTGCTCAGCTCGCCGATGTCGGCGCCCGCTGCGGCGGCCACATCCTGCCGGGTGAACTCGACCGGGTAGTCGGGATCGCCCAGCACTCCTGCGTTGATCATCACGACGTCGCACCCCGCCTCGGCGATCCGGTCCCGCATGAAGGCGTAGTCGACGCCCTTCGTGTCCAGGGTTCCGAGGAGGACCACGGTGGGCGGCATCGCGGGTGATCCTAGGTGGGCCGCGCCCGGCCGGGGTTCCCGCCTCACCCGTCGAGCCGGTGGGCGAACACCAGTGATGTCTTCACGTCCTCGAAGCCGAGCCGTCGGTAGAAGGCGTGGGCGTCCTCCCGGGTCGATCGAGACCGCACCCGCAGCACGCCCAGCCCCCGCCGCCGTGCCCACTCCTCGGCGACGCCCACGAGACCACGTCCGACCCCGGAACCGCGGGCATCCTCGGCGACGACGATCCCCTCCAGTTCGGCTCCCGGCTCGTCCTGGAGCAAGGGGGCGTCGGCGACGTGGGCCCATCCCACGAGCGCGCCACCGTGCTCGGCAACGAAGACTGCGTGGCGATCGTCCTCGATCAGCGCCGCCAGCCGCTCGGCGATCTTCTCACCGGCGGAGGGGTAGCCGAGTTGCGTGGTGAGCGCGGCGATCGCCGGAGCGTCGCCGAGGGAGGCGGGCCGCACGCCGATGTCTGACACCCAGCGATTGTCGCACGGCGGCGCGAGCAACGGATCTGCGAGGCCGACGGACGTGCGGTGCGGGACGGAAGCGAAGGGTCGCCTACGGCGACCGCCATCTCGCCCTGACTCCACCAGACACAACCAGCCGCCCGACCGGGGAGGCATGACCCCTTCCGTCCGTCGCCTGCGGCGACGGCCACCTCCCCCTTGAGGGTGAGGAACAGGAACCCCAGCCGGCGGCCCGGGAATGTGACGGCCGCCGCTGGGGATGGGGCCCCAGCCGGTGGAGGAG
>CAYXHU010000523.1:0-1763 GCA_964464675.1 uncultured Acidimicrobiia bacterium | reverse complement strand
AGCTTCTTGAACTTCACCAGCGAGAAGTCCGGCTCCACTCCGGTGGTGTCACAGTCCATCAGCAGGCCGATGGTGTTGTGGCTCACGAAGCCGTTGGCGATGTAGGTGACGTTGTCGGGCACGGAGAGGTCGTAGGTGAGCTGCTCCTCACCGAGGACGGCCTCCGCGGCACGGTCGTAGAAGAATCCGAGCAGGTGGCGCAGCCCGGGATCGTCGGTCCGCGCGAGGAGCTCTTCGGCCGACCGCCGGGAGACCATGCCGTGGCGAGCCAGCGATGCCAGCATGCGTGTCCGCAGGCCATCGTTGTCGGGGGCGAGGCGGTCGAGCATCTCGCGGGTAACCGGGACATGATCCTTGCGGGCGGCCTGCCGGTGGCCGCCCGTCACGACCGCCCTGTTCTTGCGGTCGCCGATGAACCCGACCGCCTCGAGCCAGGTCTCGTTGTAGGAGAGATTCAGGATGCGCAGCACGGCGAGGTCGCTGTCGCCCCATCCGGTGCGATCCATCTTCGTGGTGGTCGGGAACCCGAGCGCCAGCAGCAGCGTCTGGACGTCGTGACTGAAGTCCAGGTCGGTGGTCGACCAGTGGGGATAGCCCGAGGTGACCGTTCCATCGGCCTCGAACAGTCCCCGGAGAAACGCCCCGTAGGCGATCGGGTCGTTGCTGTGGAGCACCGCATCCGGGATGTGCGGCCGGTAGCCCTTGCCAGAGTGCCCTTCGTTCGGTTCCTGCTTCGTGAAGCCGCATGCCTCCCACCACAGGACCAGAGGAACGGAGTGGAACGCCACCTCGATGTAGCTGCCGCGCTGCTCCGTGTGCGCTTCGAGCCCGAACAGTTCCTTGCCCAGCGTCCGCAGCCGCTCTACCACGTCGAGGTCCTCTCCGGCGACGCAGAGCCGAATGCCCTTGGCGTGCAGGGACCCGTCGCCCATGAAGTAGCCGACGAACTCCGCGAGCGCCGGCGTCATCTCCCTGGGCACCACGGTGGAGAAGTCGCCCGTCCAGTGGACCTCCGGCTTCGGGGGAAGCGCCACCTTCTGTGGGGAGCCGACGATGTGGTTCAGAGCGAGCGGGACGAGGTCGCCGGGAGCGACGTCGCCGAATCTGCGCCACACCCAGCTGCCATCGGCTTGGACCACCTTGACGCGATGGGTGGGTGTGCCCTGGATGCGGTGGCCGCGCGCCGTCGTGACGGTGACCACAGGCTCGGCGCCGTTGACGTAGAACTGGGTCGCAGTGCGGACCCCGTCGTCCGTGGCGACGCCGAGTCCGAGGTCCTGCCACGTCGCACCGTGGGGATCTCCCAGGGAGCGCAGGCGGATCAGCCCTCGGTCGGTCGGAACCAGTGAGCCCCCAACGAGGCACCCGGTCGGGGCCAGGACCGTTGCCTGTGCATTCCGGTACCCGTGCTGCTCGCCCGATTCGACGGCGACGTCCCAGGAGCGGCGGGCCGCCTCGAGGAGCGGTGTCGGGCAGTGCGCCGGGTCGACGGAGACCACCGTGTGGCTGATGGCCTCGTAGTCCTCGGGGTCGGCGCCGTACACCGCCCGGCGATGGTTGCGCATCACCCGCAGCATCGACTCGGCGTTCTCCCCGTATCTGGGGAACGGGCCGATGGCGCCGGCCATCTCGGCGGAGGTGGCGTAGGCGTCGCCGGTGAGGATGGCGGTGAGCGCTCCGGCGATCGCCCGTCCTTCGTCGGAATCGTACGGGATCCCGCTGCGCATGAGCAGCGACCCGAGGATGGCGTAGCCGAGGCCCAG
>CAYXHU010000522.1:0-1765 GCA_964464675.1 uncultured Acidimicrobiia bacterium | reverse complement strand
CGGCGGACGAAAATAGTCGACATCGACACCCGTCGGGATCGCCGAGGTGTTCACGCCCGGAACGCCGCTGTCGGTGATCGCCGAGTGGGTCGATCGCAACATACCCGAGCGCTGACGGAAGGACGTCGTGGACCTCTTCGAATTCCAGGGAAAGACGCTGTTCGCGCGCGCCGGCGTCCCGGTGCCCGACGGGCACGCGGCGCGGACCCCGCAGGAAGCCCGGCAGGCCGCCGAGGCACTGGGCGGCGACCGGGTGCTCGTCAAGGCCCAGGTCCAGGTGGGGGGCCGCGGCAAGGCGGGGGGCATCAAGCCGGCCGAGGATCCCGCGGAGGCCGAGCAGGTCGCCTCCGAGATCCTCGGAATGGACATCAAGGGCCACACGGTGCATCTCGTCTGGGTGGAGCGGGCGTCGGCGATCGCCGAGGAGTACTACGCGTCGTTCACCCTCGATCGAGGGGCCAAACAGCATCTCGCCATGGTGAGCGCCCGCGGCGGCATGGATATCGAGCAGGTCGCCGCCGAGGACCCCGAGGCGGTGGTCAAGCTGCACATCGACCCGGTGGTCGGGCTCACGCCGTGGCAGGCCGCCGAGTTGGTCTACCGGGCCGGACTGGACCGGTCGGCCGCTCGAGCGTCGGCCGCCACCCTCCGGACGCTGTATCGGGCCTTCGTGGACCTCGATTGTGATCTGGTCGAGGTGAACCCGCTGATCCTCACCACCGACGGCGCCGTCGTGGCGCTGGACGCCAAGGTGTCCCTGGACTCCAACGGCTTCTTCCGGCACCCGGACTTCGAGGACTTCCGGCAGGACTTCGTCGAAGACCCCATCGAGCGCATGGCCCGGGAGCGGGATCTCAACTTCATCAAGCTGGACGGCTCGGTCGGCATCGTCGGCAACGGTGCCGGATTGGTGATGTCGACGCTCGACGTCGTATCGCTCGTCGGGGGAGCCCCGTCCAACTTCCTCGACGTGGGCGGGGGGGCCGGCTCGGAGACGATCACCAACGCCCTCGAGGTGCTCACCCACGACGACACGGTCCGGTCGGTCCTCATCAACATCTTCGGGGGAATCACCCGCTGCGACCTGGTGGCCGAAGGCATCGTCCGGGCACTGCAACTGATCGATCTCCCGTGGCCGATCGTGGTGCGGCTCGACGGGACCAACGCCGCCGAGGGGAGGGCGATCCTCGACCGGGCCGCCACCGAGAGCGTCATCCCGGCGTCGACGATGCTCGAGGCGGTGCGGCGAGCCGTCGAGCTGGCGGAGGCATAACCATGGCGATCTACGTCGACACGAACACCAGGCTGCTCGTCCAGGGGCTCACCGGCCGGGAAGGCCGCTTCCACGCCTTCCGCAATCGCGACTACGGCACCAATCTCGTCGCCGGCGTCACGCCCGGCAAGGGGGGGACCGACGTGGACGGCGTGCCCGTCTTCGACACCGTCTCGCAGGCCGTCGAGGCCACCGGTGCCAACGTGGCGATGACCTTCGTCCCGCCGGCGTTCGCCGCCGACGCGGTGCTCGAAGCCGGAGCGGCGGAGGGCATCGAGGTGATCGTGTGCATCACCGAGGGGATTCCCGCTCAGGACGAGGCCCGGGTGTTCAACTACCTGAACCACACCTCGCCGGCGGCCCTGATCGGGCCCAACTGCCCGGGGGTCATCTCACCCGGGAAGGCCAACGTGGGCATCATGCCGCACGAGATCACCATGCCGGGCAGCGTCGGGGTGGTCTCCCGCTCGGGCACCCTGACGTATCAGGCCG
>CAYXHU010000521.1:0-1767 GCA_964464675.1 uncultured Acidimicrobiia bacterium | reverse complement strand
CCAGATCCGGGCGCTCGAAGCCGAGCTGTCGTTCTACGGGAGCGTCTTCGGCTTCACCCCCGCCGGGAACATCGAAGCGGTGAGGCTGGAGTAGCCGGATGCCCGCCGACGTCCGGCCGGTGTTCGTGTGCGGGACGGGGAGGAGCGGCACGAGCGTGCTCGCCCGGATGCTCGGCTGGCACGCCGGGATCACCTCCATTCCCTTCGAGCTGAGGTTCCACGTCGCGGGACTGCTCGACGTCGCCGAGGGCACCGCGTCCGCCGCCGACTTCGCAGCCAAGGTGTGGCGCCGCTGGTATCGGGGAGAGATGACCTCGCCGTCGGGGGAAGTGAAGCGGACCCGCGGCCTCGGCGAGTTCTTCGAAGCGCCCGAACTCGAGGACCTGCTCGCCGGTTTCGTCGTCGAAGCCGGGACCGACGCGCACGGGGCAGCGCGGTGCCTCATGAGATCGGTCCTCGAACGCGTCGCCGACCTGGGAACCGGCCGGCTGGTGGTCGAGCATTCTCCCGCCAACGGCCGGGTGGCCGACCGGCTCGCGCGGCTGCTCCCCGAAGCCCGGTTCGTCGCCGTCGTCCGCGACGGGCGCGACGCAGCCGCGTCGATCGCCACGAGGCGCTTCGGTCCCGACGACCCGGTCGATGCGCTGTGGTGGTGGGCGGATCGGCACCGCGAGACGACCGTGTGCCTGCGGGTCGTACCGGCGGACCGGGTGCTCACCATGGACCTGCTCGACCTCGTCGGAAGCACTGGTGACGCGACCCTCGACCGCCTGCTCGGGTTCCTCGGCGTCGGCGACGACCCCTATGTACGCGGCTACCTCCATGAAGCGATGAGCCCCGAGGCGGCCAGCGTGGCACGGTGGCGTCGCCTCTCCCCGGGCGTGCGCGCCGCGATCGACGCGGCGTACCGGGAGATCACCGAGTGGTGCGAATCCGACGGGATACCGATGCCGCGGCCGGGGAGTTGACCCGAGGGGGACCCGCAGGTCCCGCAGTATCGTGACGGGCGATGACCGAATCCTCGCACCAGGCGAACGGCACGGCCGCCGGACCCGCCCCGGTATTCGTCTGCGGCACCGGCCGCAGCGGGACGACGGTGCTGGCCCGCCTGCTCGGATGGCATCGCGACGTCGCCACCTGCCCCTTCGAGCTTCGCTTCCACGTGCACCACGCCGGGCTGCTGGCCGTCGCGGACGAATTGGTCCCGGCTCCCCGGTTCCTCGCGCTGATGCGCAGGCGCTGGTACGAGCGGGTCGCCTGGAAGTACTCGAAGGGGCGCAGATCCCGCGGCCTCACCCGGTATTTCGAGCCCGACGAGTACGAGGCCATGCTCGGCGAGTTCACCGACGAGACCGCCCGTGATCCGCAGGGCGCGGCCCGCACCCTCATGAGCACGGTGCTCGCCCGCGTCGCCGCCGATGGGGAGGGCAGCGTCGTGGTGGAGCACTCGCCGAAGAACGGCGAGGTCGCCGGTGCCCTCCACCGGCTCCTGCCCGATGCGCGCTTCGTGGCCATCCACCGCGACGGACGCGACGCGGCGGCTTCGATCGCTTCGAAGCGCCACGTGGGGCCGGACGAGCCGGTCGAGGCCCTCTGGTACTGGGCGGACCGCCACCGCGCCATCATGCAGGGCCTCGGGCAGGTACCCGCCGACCGGGTGCTCCACATCGAGCTCTTCGACCTGGTGGGCCCGGAGGGCCCGGACACCCTCGACCGGCTCCTCGCCTTCCTCGAACTGGAACAGGACGACTACGTGCAGGCGTACTT
>CAYXHU010000520.1:0-1771 GCA_964464675.1 uncultured Acidimicrobiia bacterium | reverse complement strand
CGGCACCCTGGATCAGCCCGATCGCAGCACGAGAGACTCCCATGGCGTCGGCCAGGTCGGGCAGGGCCGGGGCGATGAGGTTGAAGGTGAGCACCCCCATCCCGGTGACTCCGAGGATCATCGGGAGCAGCCGTCTCGGGTCGGACGCAGCTGTGGTCATGCTGCCGGCGTTCCCCGGCCGATCATCCGACGAGCGCGGTGCGGAGGTGCTCGGGGAGTGGCGCAGTGTCGATCAGGCCGATGGGGGTTATCGACACCGCCCCGTCGGCGGCCGCCTGGACGTCGGTGCCTTCCAGGGACGTGCGGTGGTGCATCCCTCCGCCGAAGTCGTGCACGTAGACCCCGGGCCCGGACTGGGAGAACAGGCGCTCGTAGCCGACGTGGGCGATCGAGGTGATGCGCCGCTCGGTGGAGCCGTCGGCTTCGTCGGGCAGGTTGACGGTGAGGACCACTCCGGACGGTCGAGCCTCCCAGAGGCTGCGGGCGAGGGCGGCGGCCAGGGAGGCGAGGCGCTCCCACATGACGAGGGCGTCGGGGGTGTGCACCCAGTCCCTCCACTCGCGCCACGGGCGCTTCGAGCCGGTGGAGAAGGCGACGGCGTCCACTCCGGCGATGGAGGCCTCGATGGCCGCCCCGACGGTGCCGCTCGATTGCAGGTAGGCGGATCCGTGGTTGTAGCCGATGTTGATCCCTGACACGACCAGTGCGGGAGGTTCTTCGAAGAGGGCGTGGACGCCCAATTGGGCGCAGTCGGCCGGGAACCCGGTGGCGGTGTGCACGGTGACCCCGTCCCGCTCCACGGTCTGGACGCGTACCGGATCGAAGCGGCTGATGGCCTTGCCAACCCAGGAGCGTTCCCTGTCGGGTACGACCACCCGAACGGGTGCAACCGCTTCGAGTGCTCGAGCCAGGGACGGGAGACCGGGAGCGTCGGCCCCGTCGTCGTTGGTGAGCAGGATCCAGCCCATCGGCGGAACTGTAGGCCCGTGGGGTGAGAGCCAAGCCTGCCGGACTGCCGGGCGAAGGGCCAAAGGGCCGTTTGCCTCTCATGTGCGCGGGCGAGATGGCGTGCAATCAAGGAGTGTTCAGTTTCGGCGTCGTCGCGTCCCCGCTCCACGATCCGTCGGCGGTCGAGGAGATCGTCTCCGGATACACATCGCTTCTGGCACGCCTCGGGGGCCGGCGATCGGATGCGGCGCCGTCGCCTGTCACGGTGGTGGCGACCGGTGGGACGGAGCAGATACTCATGGATCGGTGGGGCGGAGCGGGTGCTCCCCTCGTCCTGGTCGCCCACCCCGGGCACAACTCACTGCCGGCGGCGTTGGAGGCACTCGGCCGGGTGCAGCAATTGGGGGGCCGAGGGGTGATCTCCTACCTCGACGGGCCGGGCGATGCCGCGGGTGCGGCCCACCTGGATGCATGGCTGTCCGATCTGGAGGTGTGGCGGCGGCTCCACGAGACGAGGATCGGCCTGGTCGGGGACCCGTCTGACTGGCTGGTGGCGAGCACGCCGGACGAGGCGACCGTTCGCGGTGCGTGGGGACCAGACGTGGTGCGGGTGCCGATCGAAGCGCTCGTCGCCGGGCACAGCCCGGACCCGTCGGTGTCGGCTCCGAGTGGGGAACGGACTCCGGACGACGTGGCCGCCGCGGCGGGGGTCACCCCAGTGTTGCGAACCCTGATCGCCGAGCACCGGCTCGACGCGGTGACGGTGCGGTGCTTCGATCTGATCGGAGCGCTGGGCACCACAGGGTGCCTGGCCCTGTCGGCC
>CAYXHU010000519.1:0-1775 GCA_964464675.1 uncultured Acidimicrobiia bacterium | reverse complement strand
GCCCTGACGTCGACCCAGACGCCGTCCGTGTCCACGTCCCGCACGATGCCGGCGCGCACGAAGTTCACGGTCACGGAGGCGACGGTGTCGTTGTCCTCGATGTAGCAGTGATCGCCGACGTGCGCCTGCGTGACCGGGTTCGCGATGGAGTTGTTGAGCTTGGTCGTGCCCTTCTGGTGCACGTCCACCTCGTACTCGCCGTTCGCCGTGGCCGTTCCACCCCCATTGAGGATGCCGGCCATCTTGAGCGTCGCCGTGTCGGCCGCGTCGACGAGGTATCCGGCCGCGTTCGTGCAGCCCATGCAGCCACGCACGACGGAGCCGATCCCGATCTTCATCGGGACTGGATCGTCAGGTGTGCCGTCCCATGTCGGGATTCTCTGTCCGGTAGAGGCCATGCCTCACCTCCTTGTCTGTGGGGGGTGCGTCTAGCCGACGCGCGTCGTGTTGGCGGTGGGCGGGTGCTTCTCGACCTTGCCGATCGGGTGCTCCGTGGCCGCCCTGCGCTTCTTCTCGTTGGCGATGACCTCCTCGACCGTGACCTCGCGTCCGAGCCGCTTGGACTGCTTCTGCGCGAGGCGCTCGAGGCGGGGGCGCATCTTCGCGATCACGTCCATCTCGTCGTCCGAGAGGGGAGTGCCACCGTCGCCGGCCATCTGGTGCGCCGGCTCGGCGGGAGCAACGTCGCTCATGGGCACGACGGCCTGGCCGGGCTCGTCCACGGCACCGTAGAGCTGGTCGAAGCTCGCGCGGTCTCCGAGGGCGAGCTGCACGGCCCGCTCGCGCGAGGCCGGGGAGATGCGGTTGGCCGCGATGTAGGCCTCGACGAGGGTCTGGGCGTCCCTGAGCTCGCGCTCCTTCTTCTCCTTCTCGAGGGCCTCGAGCTTCTCCGTGGCGATGCGGGCCTCCTCGGCCTTCTGCTCCGCCAGGGTCTTGCTCTCGGTGCCGGCCGTCTCGGCCGCCTTCTTCGTGGCCGCGATGGCCGTCTTGATCTCGTCGGCGCTCGCCGTCTCCGGCAGGCCGAGGCTCAGAGCGATCTCCTTCATGGACATGATGTCCTCCTCCACTGAGGTGTTGATGGTCGTCTCGGGCTCGGGCTCGGGCTCTGCCGGCGCGGGCTCCGGGGGCTTGTTGGATACGATCCCGGCATCGGCCGGGGGTTGATTGCTCATCTGCTGAGGTACGGCCCATGTGCGCTTCGGCGGCGCTCCGTTCAGGGCCTTGCGTGACGCAGCGATCTGGCCGCCGATCTCCACGGGGTCCATCCCGTCGAGGAACGGCGTGTTGAGGAGGCCCACGGTCCATATGCTCGGGCCCAGGTCCTCGCCCGTGTACGGGTCGATGGTGGTGAACATGATGACCGGGCTGATGTACTTGAGCTCGCCAGCCTTGATGCGCTCGGTCGCGGCGTCGGTCCACTCCACATTCGAGTAGAGAGCCTGGCCCTTCTTGCCGATCTCGAACTCGTGCCCCCAGCCGGAGGCCAACGCCGCGGAGTCCCACACGCTCTCGTGCCCGTAGTCGAAGAGGACGGGATTGACGAAGCGGTTGAAGTTCTCGACCATGACCGCCAGGTCATCCTCCGTCACTTCGAAAGGCCCTTGCCAATGGCCGAGGAACTTGCCGGTGAGCGCGATCTGGGTCCAGCCCTCCTTGCCGCCGCCCTCGACCATGTCCGGGTGATCCCCGAGCACGATCGATGTGTCGAGCAGGATGACTCCCTCGAACCGTTTCCTCGGATCCGATTCGGCCTCCATGCCTGGCGCTCACCGAAG
>CAYXHU010000518.1:0-1775 GCA_964464675.1 uncultured Acidimicrobiia bacterium | reverse complement strand
CAGGCCCTCCGCGTCCCAGGGGTGGCCGCCGAACGACACGTGCCGGCCGTGGGTGACGTCGGTCGCCCACTGGCCGAGCAGGTTGGTGACCCCGGCGTGGCAGATCGCCGCCGCGTAGCGGCCGGTCTGCCCGATGAGCCACGACACCAGGTAGCCGCCGTACGACCCTCCTGCGATCGCCATCCGGTCCGGGTCGATGAACCCCCGGGCGAGCAGGTGGTCGGTGGCCGCCTCCACGTCGGTGGTCGGCATGTCGCCCCACGCCCCGTGGATCGAGCGGGCGAAGTCGTTGCCCCACGACGACGAGCCGTGGAAGTTGACGGTCGCCACCACGTAGCCGGGAGCCGCGAACACCTGCGGGTTCCAGCGGTAGTGCCACAGGTCGCCGCTCACCCCGTGCGGCCCACCGTGGATGTCGTGCACCAGCGGCCAGGTCTGCGACTCGTCGAAACCCGGCGGGTAGACGACGAACATCTGGATCTCGTCGCCGTTGGCTCCCGGGAACCGGACGTCCTCGACCCGGCCCATCTCGATCTCCGCCAGCAGGTCGGCGTTGAAGGCGGTGATCCGCTCCAGGGACCCGCCCGAGACGATCGCCACGTCCCCCGGTTCGCTCAGCGAGTCGTGCAGGCACCACACCGACCCGTCCGGCGCCGGAGTCGGCGCGGTGATCCAGCCGCCGCGGGCCAGCACCTCGGGCTCGCCGCGGTTCGACGGGATCGCGAACAGGTTCTGGCGGGCGTCGTCCTCGGCGGCGAACACCAGCCGCTCCCCGTCGGGGCTCCACTCCCAGGCACTGCAGGAACGGTCCCACTCCTCGGTGAGCACGGTGCGGTCGCCCGACGACCGATCCTGCACGGTGAGGCGCACCCGGTCGGCATAGAACCCGGGGAACTCCACGGCGAAGCCGAAGGCGATCCGGGAGCCGTCGGGGGAGTAGCGGGGACGGCGCTGCATCGGCGGGCCGTCCGGCCACAACGCCTGCGGCTCGCCCCCCGGCGCCAGCGTGTACACGCCGAACGCCACCTCGTCGTACGGGGCGTCCACCGCCATGGCATGAAAGGCGATCTCGCCGTCGGGAGCGACGTCGAAGGCCGCCTCGACCCCTTCGAAGTCGAGAGGGCGCATCCAGCCCGGGGTGAGGTCGGTGAGCTCCTTCGTATCGAGGTCGAGGCGGAACAGGTGGTGCACCTCGCCGTCGGTCATCCACCGGTTCCAGTAGCGGTAGATGCGGTCCTCGGTGACCCGGGCCTTCACCTTGCGGTCCTTGCGGGCCTTCAGCTCCTCCCTCGTGGCCTCCGGGTCCTCGTGCCCGGAGAGCACGACGGCCGGGAACACCAGCGCCGACCCGTCGGGGGTCCAGCGGGGCCCGGCGGCACCGAGCGGCAGCTCGGTGAGGCACTCCGGCTCACCGCCGCCGAGCGGCATCACGTACACCTGCGGCTTGGCGTCCTCGGCATCGCCCTTGCGGAGAAAGGCCACCCGGGTGCCGTCGGGGGAGACGGCCGGGTTGGTGCTGTCGGTGCCGGACGCGGTGAGCGGCACGGTCGTGCCGTCCCGCCCCACCCGGTACAGCCGGGAGCGGCCCTTGTTCTCCTCGACGTCGAACCCGGTGACGGGCACCACGGCGAACCCGCCTCCGGGGGCGGGGGCCGGGCGGCCCACTCGGAGCAGCTTCCAGAGATCTTCGGGGGTGATCGGGCGTGCCATGCTCCGATCCTACGACGCCGCCGCCCCCGGGAGGGGAGACTCGGGGGCGTCAGGGCGGGAGGAAG
>CAYXHU010000517.1:0-1782 GCA_964464675.1 uncultured Acidimicrobiia bacterium | reverse complement strand
ACGACATCCTCGACCTGTCGCGTGCCGAGACGTCGTCGTCCCGGTTCGAGCCCGTGCTGCTCGGGGCGATCGTCGACGAGCTCACCGCGGCGGCGGAGGAGCGCGCCCTCGAGCACCGGGTCCGGTTCGAGATCGAGCGCCTGGAGAGGGACGCCACGGTGCTCGGCGACCGGCGCCAGTTGCGGTCGATGGTCTCCAACCTGGTCGACAACGCCATCAAATACAGCCGTGCGGGCGGCGACGGCGACGGCGAATGGCCGAGGGTGAGGCTGCGCGCCTTCGCCGACGACGGCCGGGCGGTGATCGAGGTCGAAGACGAGGGGATCGGGATCCCGGAGTCCCATCAGGCGCGCATCTTCGAGCGGTTCTACCGGGTGGACCGGGCCCGCAGCCGCGCCACGGGGGGCACCGGCCTCGGGTTGTCGATCGTCCGCAACGTGGTCGTGAACCACGGGGGAGAGGTCGCCGTGGAGTCGAACGTGGGGGAGGGGAGCCTGTTCCGGGTGACCCTGCCGCTGGCCAAGGAGCAGGGATGACCAAAGTGCTGATCGTGGAGGACGAGCCCTCGTTCGTCGAGGCGCTCGAGGTTGCCCTCACCGCCGAGGGCTTCGACGTGGAGGCGGTCACCGACGGGCGCGCTGCGCTCGACGCGTTCGCCTCCGGGCATCACGACGTGATGCTGCTCGACCTCATGCTGCCCGGGATCCAGGGGATCGACGTGCTCCGATCGGTGCGCAAGACCTCGGACGTCCCGGTGATCGTCGTGAGCGCCAAGGACGCCGAGTCCGACGTGGTGAGTGCCCTGGAGCTGGGGGCGGACGACTATCTCACCAAGCCGTACTCGGCTCGGGAGCTGGTGGCACGGATCAGGGCTGCGACCCGCCGGGCCGCGCCCGGGATGGTCGGTGAGTCGATCACACTGGGGTCGGCGACCCTGGACGTCGCCGCGGTCAAGCTGCGCCTCGGGCCCGGGGAACAGGACCTCCCCAAGAAGGAGTTCGAGGTGCTCCGTCTGCTCATGGAGCAGCCCGGACGGGTGATCAGCCGGGAGGAGTTCCTCGACAAGGTTTGGGGATTCGCCTGGGCCGGCGACACCCGCAGCCTCGACCAGCACATCCGCAGGCTGCGAAGGAGGCTGGAGACAGACCCCAAGGCGCCCCGCATCGAGACGGTACGGGGCGTGGGATACCGGCTGGTAGCCGGCTGAGTCAGCTCTCGAGCCGCTCCACTGCGGCGACGTACTCGGCGTACTCCCGCGGCGTGCCCAGCGAACCGGAGGCGATGATCTCCCGCACCACGCCGTCGGCGTCGAGCACGAAGGTCGTCCGGTTCGCCGAGCCGGTGCGCTCCTCGAACGCCCCGTAGGTCCGGGCGGTCGCGCCGTGCGGCCAGAAGTCGGACAGCACCGGGAACCCGAAGCCGTTCTGTCGCGACCATTCGGCGTTGGCGAACGGGGTGTCGCACGTGACGGCGACGACCGCCGCGTCGAGTTCGTTCAGTGCGGAGAGGTTGTCGCGCAGCGTGCACAGCTCGTCGCTGCACATCCCGGTGAACGGGAACGGGATGAAGACGATGAGGGCCGCCCGGCCCCGCAGATCGCCGAGAGAGACCGGGGTGCGGTCCTGATCGGGGAGGGTGAAGTCCGGTGCGGGGGTACCGATCGTGGCTGGCATGGATGACTCCGGACTCGCCGTTCGCCGGGAAGGTAGCGAGCTGCCGGGACCTACCTCGACTCAGATGAGCACACGGGCCGCCCAGCCGACCGGGTCCCGGAGCTCGGCG
>CAYXHU010000516.1:0-1786 GCA_964464675.1 uncultured Acidimicrobiia bacterium | reverse complement strand
CCGCCGTCGAAGTTGGTGATCGTGCTGTTGGTGCCCGGGAGCGGGAGCTCGTCGGTATCGGGGAGCCGGGTGCTCGGGGTCACGAAATCGACGACGAGGCCGGCCGCGGCGGTGACCAGCTTGAACGTCGAGCCCGGCGGGTAGAGCCCCTCGGCGGCCCGGTCGAGCAGGGGCGATTGCGGATCGGTGGTGAGGGCGGCACCCGCCTCGAGCGACCCCTCACCGATCAGGTCGTTGGGATCGAAGGTGGGGTTCGAGACCATCGCCAGCACCGCGCCGCTGCGGGGATCGAGGACCACTGCGGCTCCCCGCCGGCCGTCGAGGGCCTCGGCGGCGGCGCGCTGCAGGTCGTCGCGCACCGTCAGCGTGATGTCGTCGGGTCCCAGATCCGCGCCCAGGGCACCGAGAACGACCGCCCGCAGCGAGCCGTCGTGGTCGGAACGCAGCCGTTCGGCTTCTGCCGCCTCGAGGCCGGTGTCGCCGAAGACCGAGGTCGAATAGCCGGTGAGATGGGCGTACAGCCCTCCCTCGGGGTAGGAGCGCACGTAGGCGTCGGGGTCGTCGGGCGAGCCGATCGACCGGGCGATCACCACCCCGTCGGCGGTGAGGATCCGCCCGCGGGGACGCTCCGTCCGCTCCTGCGCCCCGCGGGTATTGCGGACGTCCTCCCGGTAGTCGCTCGCCGCCACGGTCTGCTGGTAGGTGAGGGCGACGGCGAGGATGCCGAGCAGCGAGAGCACGGCCAGGGCGGTGCGTCTCACGGGGGCCGTCATGCCCGCTCCTCGTGGGAGATGCGGGCCAGCAGGGCGATCAGCACCAGGTTGGCGAGCAGCGATGAGCCGCCGTAGGACATGAACGGCAGGGTGATGCCGGTCACCGGGAACAGCCGGAGCACGCCGGCGAGGATCAGGACCGTCTGGACTGCCAGCGTCAGGGTGAGTCCCGTCGCCAGAAGGGAGCGGAACGGATCGCGGGCCCGGACCGCGATGCCGAAGCCGGCGGCCGCCAGCAAGGCGAAGCCGGCGATCACGGCCAGGCCACCGGCGAGTCCCATCTCCTCGGCGACGGCGGCGAACACGAAGTCGGTCGCCGCCGCCGGGATCAGCCCCGGATCACCGTTCCCGATGCCGGCGCCGACCACCCCGCCGCTGCCCAGGGCGAACAGGCCCTGGGCGATCTGATAGCCGGTGTCGGTGAAGTCGTCGAAGGGATGCAACCACGCCGTCACCCGTCGCTGCACGTGATCGAAGAACCGGAACGCGAGCAGGCCGCCGGCGCCGACTAGGACGCCGCCGGCGAGCAGATAGGCCGGCCGGGCGGTGGCGACGTAGAGCATGGTGCCGAAGACCGCGAAGAGCAGCAGCGAGGCGCCGAGGTCGCGCTGGTAGACGAGCACCGCGAAGCTCACGCCGAAGGCCATCAGCACCGGCAGCAGCTGGCGGGGTTCGGGGATCCGCAGCGGGCCAACGGAGCGGCGCATGTCGGTGAGCGCCCGCCGTCGATCGGCCAGGTAGGCGGCCAGGAAGGCCACCAGCAGGAGCTTGGCGGCCTCACCGGGCTGGAAGCTCAGGAAACGCTCGCCGATCTCGAGCCGAACCCAGAGCCGGGAGCCCCCAATGGTTGCCCCGCGAAGGGGCCAGCCGTCGGGCAGCAGGGGCATGAGCAGCAGGATGAGGGCGGCCGAGAGGAACAGGTACCGGCACCGGCGCAGGATGCCGGTGCCCCGCTCCCGAATCACCCACAGGACGCCCACTGCGATGCCGGCCCCGGCGACCAGCCAGCCTCG
>CAYXHU010000515.1:0-1786 GCA_964464675.1 uncultured Acidimicrobiia bacterium | reverse complement strand
TTTGCGGGAACGTGGCTTTGCTTCGTTCCTCGTGCAAACTCCATGGGCGGGTGCTCGCCGGGTTCCTTGGGAGTTTGCGGGAACGTGGCTTTGCTTCGTTCCTCGTGCAAACTCCATGGGCGGGTGCTTCGCTCCGTCTCCTCCGGGATCTTGATGAGGCCTACCCGGGGCAGGGATCGAAGCGGTAGGTCTCGCACTCCTCGGTTGTGAGCGATCGAGTCACCCTCTGTTCTGCGATGGCTGCCAACTCGCTGAGATCGAGTGTCCAGGCCTGGAGCGTCGAGGATGGCTCCGCCCATGCTGCCTGGCCTCTCAGGCTCTGGCAGCGGGCGTGGATCCAGTCCCGGTTGGGGTCGAAGGCGACGTCGACGACCCACCCGCTGCGGCAGTGCACCTACGGACGTCGCCTGACCGGTCGTGGCGTCCCACAGCCGGACGGTGCCGTCGACGCTGCCGGTGGCGATGCGCTCCCCGGAGGCGTCGAAGACGGCAGTCTCGACCGGTCCGGTGTGGCCGGCGAGGGTCAGGAGGAGATCCCCGGTGGCGACGTCCCACACCCGGGCAACTCCATTCCCGCCGGCCGACAGGAGCCGGCGGCCGTCGGGCGAGAAGGCCAGGGCGCCCAGCGATCCGGGATCGTGCGACGCCTCGAAGACCCACTCCCCGGTCTCCAGGTCCCACACGCTCACGTTGGCACCACGGGTGGATTCCGCGATCACGGCGAGCAGCCGGCCGGTGGGGTCGAAGGCGACGGCGTGACCACATGTGCTGAAGGGCCGATCGGCCCCATCCACTTCGGCCATCAGCGGCCCGAGGATCCCGAACCGGGCTTGGCGGCGACCGGACATCGTCACGAAGGCTAACCACCTCCTCCAGGACGCGCCGGAACCAACCCTGACCGGCGCGAAACCCCAGGTCGGAGCCCTGTTTTCTGGTTAGCGGACCGCTAACGGGTTGCTCACCCGCCCTCCGGTCCGGCGCACACCGCCGGGGCGGACGGTGCGGGCATGACACAGCACACCAGCCCCACCGCCCGCCGGATCCTCACCATCGTCGCCACCGGGCTCATCGCTGCGGCGATCACCCTCCCCACCGTGCGGCTCGCCGCAGCCGCCGACACCGCTTCCGAGGCCGCCCCGGCCGCCCCGGCCGCCCCCGCCGAGCCGACCCCCAGCGCGGAAGAGCAGGAGATCATCGACTGGGCCTTCGGGCTCTACGAAGCAGCCGGCCTCCAGCTCCCCGACGTGGCCATCGGCTTCTACACCACCAAAGAGCCCTGCCACGGATTCAAGGGCTACTACGAACCCCGAGAAGACGGCCCCGACATGGTCCGGGTCTGCGACTGGCACGACAAGGCCACCCTCCGGGACGCCTGGCGGCGCAAGACCATCGTCCACGAACTCGCCCACTCCTGGACCCACGCCACCCTCACCCTCGACGAACGCCAGGCGTTCGCCGACCATCGGGGCGTCGACACCTGGAACGACTACGGCTACCAGTGGGAAGACCGGGCCAACGAACACGCCTCCGAGATCATCACCTGGGCACTGCTCGACCGGCCGGTCCGCATCGACAGCCGCATCGGCAGCGACACCTGCGACGAGCTCGCCGACGGCTACCGGTTCCTCACCGGCACCGAACCCGCCAACGGCCTGCTGCAGAGCTGCAACTGACAAAGGTGCTGCAGAGGCTCGAAGGAACCGGCCACTTCGTTCACTCGCCGGGGTGATGCCCATTTCATCCGCTCGGGGGGCGACGGCTCGCTCCGGAGGCATCACGATGGGAG
>CAYXHU010000514.1:0-1796 GCA_964464675.1 uncultured Acidimicrobiia bacterium | reverse complement strand
CATGCTCCTCGCGGCCGCAATGAGCGGCCCGGTGTTCCGGTTCGCCGACCTGATCGGGGACCAGCCCGACCTCCCCTGCCCCTGGTGCAGGGCGCCGACCGCCGAGACCGACACCTCGTGCCCCCGGTGCGGCAAGCGGTTCGGCTGATGGTCAGCGCACCATGCGGCGCTTCACCCTGAGCAGCCGGAAGCCGAGCCCGTCGTACAGGTGCCTCGCCGCCGTGGCGCCTGCCTCCGTGTAGAGGGTCGCGGTATGGCACCGCTCGGCAAGATGCCACAGGCCGGCTAGTGCCAGGGCCCGCCCGATCGACCGGCCCTGCTCGTCGGGATGCACGGCGATCCAGTAGATCTCCCCGACTCCACCGCGGTGGTGCTTCGTCCAGCACGCTCCGACCAGCCGGCCGTCGCGCCGCGCTGTCACGATGCCGGCTGCGTCGAACCACTCCCGGGACATGCGCTCCGCGAGCACCTCGGCATCCCACGAGGCGTTGTCGGGATGCCCGGCGAACGCCGCCCGGTTGAGGTCGAGGAACGCCGGTTCGTCCCGCCCCGGGAGGAACGCGGCAGGCTCGATCCCCGGGGGCCACTGCGGTGTCGTGCCGGGCGGCAGGTCCCGCACCAGTTGGAGCACGGCGCGCCGTTGGCGCAGGCCCAGCGCCTTGGCGGCAGCCACCAGATCGTCGTCGGATGCCCAGAGAGCGACCGGTCCGTCGCCCGCCTCCCGGAGGGCCGCGGCCAGGAGCCGGCGCCCCTGGAGGGGCCGACAGTCGGGAGCGACGGCGACCTCGATCGTGACCGACGGCCCGGAGCCCCACAGCAGCGCGTACCCGGTGAGCCGGTCGCCCTCCGTCGCCACCAGCCCCGGATGGCCGGGCCCGGTTCGGTAGTGGAGTTCGCCGTCCTCCGTGAGGGCCACGTGGCCGTCGAAGCGTTCGATCGCCTGCAGCAGCGTGTCGATCGCTGCGGCGTCCTCGGGGAACCGTGCGTACCGTATCGACATCGTCGTGACCCTACCGACGCCTCGTATCCTGTCGGACCATGAGCCACGTCGGCCTGGTGCTGGGCGGCGGTGGGGTCACCGGCGCAGCGTTTCACTTCGGAGCGCTGCTGGCGCTCCGGATGGCCACCGGATGGGATCCCAACGACGCCGACCTCGTCGTCGGCACATCGTCGGGGGCGGTCGTGGGCGCCGTGCTGCGGTCCGGGCGCCTCGACCTCGCCGCGCTGGTCGGTGATGCCGGCGGCGACGAGGACCTCCACCGGTCCTTCGCAGACCGGGTCTACCGCCGCGGGATGCCTCGCGGAGCCGTGCGCTGGCTCCGGCACGGGCTCATCCCCGGGCTCACCCATCCCGGGGTCCGCATGCTCGCCGGAAGCCCCGCGCCGTACACCACCGAAGGAATCGCCGAGTGGCTCGGGGAGGTGCTCGGGGAGGCAGCAGATGCGTGGCCCGCCCGGCACACGCTGGTCGCCGCCTACGACGTCGAGGGGCGGACCAGGGTCGTGTTCGGCGATCCCGCCTCACCGCAGGCGACGATAGCCACCGCTGCGGCCGCCTCCTCGGCGGTGCCGGTCGTCTTCCAGCCCGTCGCTCTCGACGGGCGCCACTACGCCGACGGCGGCGTGCTCTCCGGCACGAATGCCGACCTCGTGCTGCGTGCGGGCCGCCCGCTCGACCTGGTCATCATCGTCGCGCCGATGGCGTCACTCCAGTCCCGGCGAAGGGCGCGCCGCCTGGAGCGCATGATCGACCGTCTCGGGGCAGCGGCCCTCGCCGAGGAACTCGCCGCGGTGAG
>CAYXHU010000513.1:0-1796 GCA_964464675.1 uncultured Acidimicrobiia bacterium | reverse complement strand
CCGCCCCCGACGTCCCGGGCTCCGACTGGATCGCTCCGGTCCTGGGGACCGTGATCTTCGCGTACGGCGGGACGCCCTTCTTGAAGGGAGCGGTCCGGGAGGTCCTGGATCGCCGGCCGGGGATGATGCTGCTGATCGGGATGGCGATCACCGTCGCCTTCGCCGCTTCCGCGGCCACGTCGCTGGGATGGTTCGACCTGGAGTTCTGGTGGGAACTGGCGGCACTGATCACCGTCATGCTGCTGGGCCACTGGATGGAGATGCGCTCCATCGGCCGGGCCCGCGGAGCCCTCGCCGCCCTGGCCGATCTGCTCCCCGACGAAGCAGAGCGCGTCGTGAACGGGGGCACCGAGACCGTGGCGCTCTCCTCGCTCGCCGTCGGCGACGTGGTGCTGGTGCGCCCGGGAGCTCGGGTGCCCGCCGACGGAGAGATCGTCGACGGATCGGCGGACATCGACGAGTCGATGGTCACCGGCGAGTCGCGCCCGTCGCCCAAGAGCCCCGGCGATCACGTGGTGGCGGGGACCGTCGCAACGGACTCGGCGATCCGGGTCCGCGTCGACGCGGTCGGGGACGACACCACCCTGGCAGGCATCCGGCGGCTGGTCGCCGAGGCACAGGCGTCGCGATCCAGGGCGCAAGTGCTCGCCGATCGGGCCGCCGCGCTGCTCTTCTATGTGGCCGTCGGCGCCGCGGCGGCCACCATGCTGGCATGGCTGGTCGCCGGAGCGACAGACGAGGCGGTCGTGCGGACGGTCGCGGTGCTGGTGATCGCTTGCCCCCACGCTTTGGGGCTGGCCATCCCGCTGGTGATCGCCATCTCGACGTCGATGGCGGCCGACACCGGGATCCTGGTCAAGGACCGCCTCGCCCTGGAACGGATGCGCACCGTCGACGTGGTCCTGTTCGACAAGACCGGCACCCTCACCAAAGGCGAGCACACCGTCACCGGGGTCACCGCCGTCGACGGCGACGGGGCCGGCGTGCTGCGGTTGGCCGCCGCCGCGGAATCCAGCAGCGAGCACCCGCTGGCTCGTGCCATCGTCCGCTCCGCCCGGGAACGCGGCAGTGTCCCGGCAGCCTCGGGGTTCACCGCCATGAGCGGCCGGGGTGTCGAGGCGACCGTGGACGGTGCCGTCGTCGCCGTGGGCGGCCCGGCGCTGATCTCGGAGCGGGACGTCGACACGAGCCCGGTCGATGAGGCGACCTCCGGGTGGAGGGACCGGGGAGCGGCGGTGCTGTACGTGGTCGCCGACGGCACCGTCGCCGGTGCCCACGCCCTCGAAGACGAGATCCGTCCGGACTCTCACCGGGCGGTAGAGCTTCTGCATTCACTCGGGGTGCGTGTGGCCATGATCACCGGAGATGCCCGCCAGGTCGCCGACGCGGTTGCCGCCGACCTCGGGATCGACGAGGTCCTCGCCGAAGTCCTCCCCGAGGACAAGCACGCCGAAGTCGCCGTTGTCGGCGACGGGATCAACGACGCCCCGGCCCTCGCCCAGGCCGACGTCGGGATCGCCATCGGTGCCGGCACCGACGTCGCCATCGAATCCGCCGGGATCGTGCTCGCCTCGGACGATCCCCGAGGTGTCGTCGCCATCCGCCGCCTCTCCGAGGCCGGGTACCGCAAGATGGTCCAGAACCTCGCCTGGGCCGCCGGTTACAACGTGCTGGCCATCCCCCTCGCCGCCGGGGCGCTTGCCTGGGCCGGGATCGTGCTCCCCCCGGCTGCCGCAGCAGTACTCATGAGCGTCTCCACCGTCATCGTCGCCCTCAACGCCCAGCTGCTCAGACGG
>CAYXHU010000512.1:0-1807 GCA_964464675.1 uncultured Acidimicrobiia bacterium | reverse complement strand
GGCGGCCGTGGCGGAGCCCAGCCCGGCGATCGCCCCGAGTGCCACCGCCCCCCAGTTCAGCGACATGACCGCCCCCTACAGGGCGTCGAGATGCTCTTCGAGGTTGGCGACCCATCCTGCCGGGAGTTTCCAGTGGCGGCTGCCGGCCACCATCGCCTCGAGGTACGGCCGTTCCGGGTCGAACTCACCGTTGACCTCGTTGTCGCAGACGTGCACGAGCACGTCGTGGCGGCGTCCTTCCCGATCCATGGCCTGGGTGGTGGTCGGCACCCGGCCCTCTTCGTGCTCCTTGGCGTTGAGAGCACGAAGATCCGTGTCGGGGACGGAGAACACGGCTCCCCACACGGTGTTGCCCGCCTCCGGCCGTACCGAAGGAAGGCCACCCGCCCCGTTGGGGATGGGGAAGTGGAGCCGCCACTCCGGCAGATGTGCGATGAACCGGAACTCGGCTCGAGGGGCGACCTGGGAGAGCCGGCTCGGCTCGATGTTCGCGTCGTAGGCGAAGTAGAGCAGCTGTCCTCCTCGAACGGTGCCCCCGGATTCTACCGTCCCGGCGGGCCGTCGCCGTCGGCGCGGGAACTCGGCGCCCTTCTCATTGCGTCTTAACGAGCGTGCGCTACACCGGGCGCATTCCAGACTGCTGAGAGGTGGGTCGATGGGCGATGCAGAGTTGCTGTGGATGCCGGACGAGCGGCCGTGGGCGGCGCTCGCCGCCTGCCGCGACGCCGACCCCGATCTGTTCTTCCCCGGTCCGGACGGGGACACGGCAGCCGCGGTGCGGATCTGCCGGGGGTGCGCGGTGCGGGAGTACTGCCTCGAATGGGCGCTGGAGAATCGGGTTCGCTACGGGGTCTGGGGGGGAGCCACCGAACGCGAGCGTCGCCGCATGCTGCGCCGCTCTGCCTGAGGGCGCGCCGGGAGTTCACGGTGGGCCCGCCGTCCGGGCAGAATGGCGGCGGCACCCACGCGAGGAGTCCCCATGAGCAAGCAGCCGGTCAGCCCGCGGCGCGTCGATCCTCTCGACTTCCTGGACATCGATTCGCTGCTCGATCCCCAGGAGCGGCTGATCCGCGACACCGTTCGCCAGTTCGTGCGAGACCGGGTGCTCCCCGACGTCGCCGACTGGTTCGAGGAGGGCAGGTTCCCGAAGGAGCTGGCCCCGGAGATGGGCGAGCTCGGGTTGCTGGGGATGCACCTCGACGGATACGGATGCGCCGGTACGAGCTCGGTCGAGTACGGGCTGGCGTGCACCGAGCTCGAGTACGGGGACAGCGGCACGAGGTCGTTCGTGTCCGTGCAGGGCTCACTGGCGATGTTCCCGATCTGGGCGTACGGCTCGGAGGAGCAGAAGCAGGAGTGGCTGCCCGGCATGGCGGCCGGTGAGGTGATCGGCTGCTTCGGGCTCACCGAGCCCGACGCGGGCAGCGATCCGGGCTCGATGCGCACCACCGCCAAGCGGGACGGCGGCGACTGGGTGCTCAACGGGTCGAAGATGTGGATCACCAACGGGGGGATCTCGGACGTCGCGGTCGTCTGGGCCCGCACCGACGAGGGGGTCAAGGGCTTCATCGTTCCCACCGGCACGAAGGGCTATACGGTCAACGACATCCACAAGAAGCTGTCGCTGCGCGCCTCGGTGACCTCGGAGCTGGTGCTCGACGACGTTCGGCTCCCCGGCGACGCGGTGCTGCCGGGCGTCACCGGGCTCAAGGGGCCGCTGTCGTGTCTGAGCGAGGCCCGCTTCGGGATCATGTTCGGGGCGGTGGGGGCGGCCCGGGCCTGCTACGAGTCCGCTCTCGCCTACGCG
>CAYXHU010000511.1:0-1808 GCA_964464675.1 uncultured Acidimicrobiia bacterium | reverse complement strand
CGCACTTCGAGATCTCGGCCCCTCATCCGACCTCGATGCATCAGCGGAGGAGGGCCTCATTCGACGTACAGACCGTCCGATGCTGAAGGTGACGGGCCGCCGGTTCCGGTGCGGGATCACTCCGTCTCGCCACCGGCGGGGCGAGACTCCGATGGCGGCCACCGCGACTGGGAGCCTCAGGCCTCGGGCCGCCTGTTGCGATGCCGCTCGGCGATGGCGTCGGTCCCGGTCGGCAGCAGCGCGCCGCGCTCGGGGGTGAGGCTGACGCCGCACTCATGCCGGATCACCGTCTCGTGCCCTTCCGGATCGTACGTGCCGGCGCAAGAGGCTCAGCGGATGGGAAGCGGGTTTCGCCCCCGTTCTTGGTCTGTCCCGGCCGAAGAGCTGCGCCTTCGGCCGGGAGTCCGGCGGATGGGGCTCGATGCGATCGCCCAAACCGCGCGGCCTCCAAGCCCGTTCGTGCCGACGGAGATGGTCCAAGTCGACGGCCCGGGGTGCAGCGGCAGGTGAGGCCGGCTGTGCGAAGAGCCGGCGGGTCGGCCGTCATCCGGTGAGGCGACGGATTCGATCGGCCAGATCCGGGGGGATCACCGTGTCACTGTCTCGCAGTTCGCTCATGCTGTCGTGGGTGTCCACGAGCGCCGTGTAGAGCGGTGGGCAGGTCGGGCACGTCTCGAGGTGGGCTTCGACGGTTCGCGCCCTCTCGTTCGGGAGGAGCCCGTCGAGGTAGTCGGAGACGTGTCGGCGGGCATCCCAGCATCGCATGGGGACTCCTTCGAGTCGGGCGCGGCGTTCCTCACCGGTGGCGAGGGCGGAGACGAGCATCATGCGGCCCCGGCGGAGCCGCTGTTTGGCCGCGGGGAGCCCGATGCTCTGGAGTTCGGCGATCTCGCGGACGGTCCAGTCTTCGGCGTCGTGGAGGATCACGGTGCTGCGGTAGATGAAGGGGAGACGGGCGAGGGCGTCCTCGAGTTCCTCGCGTGTCTGGGCTCGCTCGGCTACCAGCGCGGGATCGACGGTGTAGGCGTCGTCCCGCCAGTCGGCATCGACTTGTTCGACGGCGACTTCACGGGCGGAGCGGCGGGCGCGATCGATGGCGAGGTTGTGCAGGATGCGTCGCATCCAGGAGAGAACGGGAGCATCTGCGCGGAACTGAGGGAGTCGCTCGATCGACCGCACATAGGTGTCTTGCACCAGGTCGGCGGCAAGGTGCGGGTCGCGAGACAGGCTGAGAGCGAATCGATACAGCGCCTCTGAATGCGAGGCGAGCTCATCCGGGGTTGGAGTGGGGGTGCTCACCGGCCCCTGAGTAGGAGTCCGAGGAGACCATACCCGCTGAGAACGGTGCCGAGGCCCAGCAGCGGCCACGATGGGCCCGCGAGCACCCCGAGAACGACGAGCAGTGCGCCCGCGGCGATCTGCAGTGCAGCCTCGGTCCTCGAGGCTCGAGATGGGGGATGGATCCCTGACTCCGTCGCGGCGAAGAAGTCCTCGAGGTCTTCGCGTCCCCGGCGGCCGGTGAGGCGCCCGACCTCGCTGTCTCCGACCAGCCCGATGAGGGTCGGCGTCGCCATGACCCGCAGCTCCCGTGCCCGCGTCGGGTCGGTGGAGACGTCGACCCGTTGGAGCAGCAGGCCTGGGTGAGCGGCGGCCACCGTCTCGACGAGCGGTGCCATCCGCTTGCACTCGACACACCACGGGGTCTCCGCCAACACGACCCGGGCGCCGGGCGACGCGGACGTGGCCGGAGACGGTGCAATGTCTTCGACACTGCCCCCGCTCGTCCCCTCGATCATGTCAGCTCGCCG
>CAYXHU010000510.1:0-1814 GCA_964464675.1 uncultured Acidimicrobiia bacterium | reverse complement strand
GCTCGACGTGACCATCCAGGCGCAGATCTTCGACCTCATCAACGAGCTGGTCGACGAGACGGGGACGGGCGTCCTGTTCATCACCCACGACCTGGGCGCGATCGCCGAGATGTGCGACCGTGTCACCGTGCTGTACGGAGGCCAGGTCATGGAGCGCGGCACGCTGCGGCAGGTGTTCACCGACCCGAGGCATCCGTACACCACCTACCTCTTCGACGCGGTGGAGCGTGAAGTGGATCCCCGGGTGGAGGAGAAGGGTGTGAACTTCGCCCTGCAGGGCTGCCGATTCGGCCACCGGTGCCCGTACGTCCACGAGGCGTGCGCCGAGTTCCCGCCGCTCTACCCGGTGGGCGACGGGCACGTCGCGTCGTGTTTCCTGCACGGGGGGACCGATGGCACTTCTTGAGGTCCGGGGGCTTCACAAGGTGTTCGGGCACGGGCGGTCGGCCGTCCCGGCGGTTCGGGGTGTGGATCTCGACATCGAGCGGGGTGAGACGCTCGGCCTCGTGGGAGAGTCCGGGTGCGGGAAGACCACGCTCGGCAGGGTGGTGGTCGGCCTCCAGGCGCCCACGGAGGGAGAGATCACCTTCGACGGCGAGGTGCTCGACGGGAAGCTGTCGCGTCCCGAGTACCGCAAGCGGGTGCAGATGGTCTTCCAGCATCCCGCACAGTCACTCAACCGGCGAATGCGGGTGAACACGACGCTCTCCGAGCCGCTGCGGCTGCTCGACGTCGCCGCCAAGGACGAGATCCGGGGCCGCGTCGATCAGGTGCTGCGGCTCGTCGGGCTCGGGCCCGACTACCTGCTGCGCGGCCCGCGCCAACTGTCGGGAGGCCAGCAGCAGCGGATCGCCATCGCCAGGGCGTTGATGCCCGACCCGGATCTCGTGGTCCTGGACGAGCCGACCTCGAGCCTCGACCAATCGGTGCGTGGACGGATCATCGCCCTGCTGCGCTCGATCCAGGCCGAGCGCGGTGTGGCGTACCTGTTCATCAGCCACGACCTCTCCACGGTGCGGCGCATCGCCGACCGGGTCGCCGTCATGTACCTGGGCAGGATCGTCGAGGTGGCACCCACCGAGCGGATCTTCGAGGATCCCCAGCATCCCTACACCAAGGCACTGCTGTCGGCGGTGCCGTCCATGGATCTGGACACCCGGGGCACCCGGATCATCCTGGAGGGCGAGACTCCCAGCCCGTCCGAGCTCCCGTCCGGGTGCTCGTTCCAGGATCGGTGCCCGCTCGTGCACGAGCGATGCCGGACGGAGGATCCTGTGCTGCGGCCGCACGGCGGCGACCGCATGGTGGAGTGCTTCGCAGTGACCGAAAGGGCTCGCTGAGGCGGCCGACCGGGCCGGCTCAGCCGATTACCCGCTCGACCTCCTCCGGGTCGAGGTACACCTTCACGGTGGCGATCTTGCCGTCCCGGAGCTCGATGACCTCGGTGAAGTCGATCGCGTAGGCGTCACCGCTCGGCGATGTCCCCGTACTCCGGAACTCGGCGACGACGACCTCACCGTCGGTGATCACCGCCGTTGCCTCCATCTGCTCGTCGGGGAGGTTGCGGTGGAGCTCCTCGATGTGGGCGGTGATGGCGTTCAGTCCCTCCTGCCAGTCCCCGAGCGGACTCCAGTACCTGGCATCGGGGTGGTACAGCAGGGCAAGCGCATCGGTGTCCTTGGCGTTGTAGGCCGCGACGATGCGCTCGATCACCGCCCTCGCCTCCTCACGGGCTCCCGGCACCTGTTCCTCCTCTCGGGTGTGGCGGAACATATCATGCGGCCACCGAGGAGGACCGGAGATGCAGGACGACA
>CAYXHU010000509.1:0-1815 GCA_964464675.1 uncultured Acidimicrobiia bacterium | reverse complement strand
GGTCGTTGGCATCGACGAGATCTTCGACGTCGAGTGCGACATCTTCTCACCGAGCTCCCTGGGCGGAGATCTCAACGAGAAGACGATTCCTCGCCTCCGCTGTTCCGCGGTGGTGGGCTGCGCCAACAACCAGCTGGCCACCGAGGAGGATGCGCAGCGCCTCGCCGATCGGGACATCTTGTATGCACCCGACTTCGTGGTGAACGCCGGCGGACTCATCAACGTGAGCGAGGAGCTGCGCGGCTACACGGTGGAGAAGGCTGCCGCCAGGATCGACAAGATCTACTTCAACACCCTCCGGGTGCTCGAAGCGGCGAAGGAACGGAAGCTGTCCCCCCACGACGCCGCCGTCGCCCTCGCCATGGAACGAGTCGAGTCGATCGGTAACCTGCGTCTGTTCCGACGCAGTGGAGACGACCGGAGCTGAGCGACACGGCTGCCACCGACGACGAGGGGGACGGGTGACCATCGGCATCGATCCGGCACGCAATCACATCGATCTGGGCATGGACGACCAGACGGTGCTCGAGATGTACCGGCTCATGGTGCTGGCGCGCCGTCTCGACGACCGGATGTGGGCCCTCAACCGGCAGGGCCGGGTTCCGTTCGTGGTGTCCTCCTCCGGCCACGAGGCCGCCCAGGTGGGTGCCGCGTTCGCGCTGGACGCGTCGCACGACTGGGTGCTCCCCTACTACCGGGACACGGCTCTGGTGCTCGCCATAGGAATGTCCCCGGAGGAGGTGTTCCTCGGGGTGTTCGCCAAGGCCACCGATCCGTCCAGCGGGGGGCGGCAGATGCCCAGTCATTGGTCGCTCCCACGCGCCCGCATCCTCTCGGCCTCCTCCCCGATCGGCGTCCAGTTCACGCAGGCGGCAGGGATCGCCTACGAGCTGCGCAGGTCCGGGTCCCCGGGCGTGGTCCTGGTGGACGGCGGTGAGGGGGCGACCTCGCAGGGTGATCTCCACGAGGCGATGAACTTCGCCGCCATCCACCGCCTCCCGGTCGTCTTCTACATCCAGAACAACCACTACGCCATCTCGGTTCCCGCCTCGGAGCAGGTCGCCGGAAGCCTGGTCGAACGGGCCCGCGGCTACGGCATGGCCGCCGAGTCCACCGACGGCAACGACATCTTCGAGGTCTATCGCTCCGTCAAGGCGGCGCGGGACCGTGCCGTGGCCGGCGAGGGCCCGACCTTCGTCGAAGCGGTCACGTACCGCTACTACGCACACACCTCCGACGACGACGACAGGCAGTATCGATCGGCCGAGGAAGTGGAACGGTGGCGGCAACGCGATCCCGTGGCGCTGCTCAAGCAGTACCTGGTGGAGAGCAGGCTGCTCGGTGAGGCAGCCGAGGAGGACGTCGAGGAGTGGGCCACCCAGGAAGTGGCCCAGGCCGTCCGGAGCGCCGAAGAAGCCCCGGATGCCGAGAATCCGCTGACAGGCGTCTACGCCCGGCCGATCGAGAACACCCTGCCTGCGGTGTCGGTCGCCCCAGTACCCGACGGCGAGGAGGTCAACCTCGTCACCGCGGTCAACAGAGCCCTTCACGAGGTGATGGAGGCCGACGACGGCACCGTGCTGTTCGGCGAGGACGTCGCCGACCCGAAGGGCGGCGTGTTCAAGGCGACAGTGGGGTTGACGGAGCGGTTCGGTGAGCAGCGGTCGTTCAACACACCTCTTGCGGAGTCGCTCATCGCCGGCCTCGCCGTCGGGATGGCCGCCGCAGGAGCTCGGCCCCTCGCCGAGATCCAGTTCGCCGACTTCATTCACCCCGCCTTCAACCAGATCGTGTCGGAGGCGGCCCGGATGCACT
>CAYXHU010000508.1:0-1818 GCA_964464675.1 uncultured Acidimicrobiia bacterium | reverse complement strand
GAACCGTCCCCATCCTCGACGAGTTCCATCTGCCACACTGCTACGAGTGTGGGCAGTGCGTCGCCATCTGTCCCTCTGGGGCGATCTCTCACAGCAGCTTCCCGGAAAGAACGGTCGAAGCGGTGAGGCCGGACCTGGTGCCCGACTACGACCAGCTGCTGGAACTGATCCACAGCCGCCGCTCGAAGCGTCTCTTCACGGATGAGCCCATGGACCGGGCCGACGTCGAGAAGCTGCTTGAGGCCGCCAGGTTCGCACCCAGCGGGCACAACGAGCAGACGACCGAGTTCGTCGTCGTCCAGGACAAGGCGGTCATCAGGGCGATCGGGGACGCCACGGCTGCAGCCCTCAAGAAGATGGGACAGCAGTACCAGAACCCCGTCGCCAAGACGATCATGCGAGCCACACTCGGCAAGCGCAAGTCCTCGTATCTCTTCGAACTGGCGCCTGAGCTGACGGGCCTCGTCTCGCCCTACGAGGAGGGGACCGACTGGATCCTCCGGGGCGCACCACTCCTGCTGCTCTTCTGCGCCGACAGTGCCGGGGACTTCTTCGCTCGCGTGAATGCCGACCTGGCGCTCCACAACGCAGCTCTGGCGGCCGAGACCATGGGGCTCGGCTGCTTCTATGCCGGCTTCGTCGTGCTCGCCGCCGACCGCAGCGATGAGATCGGACACCTCGTCAACCTGCCGGAGACGCACCAGATCTACGGTGCCCTGGCGATGGGTCACCCGCGCCTCAGGTTCAAGAAGTGGCCTGAGCGCCATTCGACCGAGGTCACGTGGGTGGGAGGATGATGATGTCTGATGTGGAGTGGGCCATCAGGATGGCGCAGGCGATGGAGATCCTTCGCGTGCCGGGCCTGCGAGCGGCGATCGAGACGCTCGGGCTCCCGACCGGAAGCCGGGGGCTCGACGCCGGCTGCGGACCCGGTCTCCAGACCCTCCTGCTGAAGGAGGCCACGGGACCCGAGAGCGAGGTCGTCGGGCTCGACATCTCTCCCGAGATGCTGGCACGGGCCCGCGAGATCGTCGCTGACGCCGGCCTGTCGGAGCGCGTGTCGTTCCGGGAGGGCAGCGTCGACGACCTCCCCTTCGCCGACGATTCGTTCGACTGGGCGTGGAGCGTCGACTGCGTCGGCTACGCCCCGATGGAGCCGCTGCCGCTCGTGAAGCAACTCGCCCGGGTCGTGCGGCCCGGCGGCACCGTCGCCATCCTCGCCTGGTCGTCCGAGCGGCTGCTCCCCGGGTACCCCGCCCTCGAGGCCCGCCTGAGCGCTACGTCGGCGGGCATCGCCCCGTTCGTCGAGGGGAAGGACCCGGCCGCCCACTTCCCGCGGGCGCTGGGCTGGCTGCGCGCGGCCGGCCTTGAGGACGCGACCGCCGCGACGTTCGCCGGCGGCGCCTGCGCGCCGCTCTCCGCCGATGCCCGGACCGCCCTGGCGGCGCTGCTCGAGATGCGCTGGCCGGGGGTCGAGTCCGAGCTGAGCGCGGAGGACTGGAAGGAACACCAGCGACTCTGTCTGCCGGACTCAACGGACTTCATCCTCGACGATCCCGACTACTACGCGTTCTTCACGGTATCCATGTTCTACGGCAAGGTCGGTGCCTGAGCACGGCGCCCACCCGAGCAGGAACGGTGCCCACCCGGAATCGACCGGCGCCGGGCGGCCACCGTCTGCCCGGATCAGCGCAGCCGCTGGCCGGTGACCGAGATGACCTTCCGCATGAGCGCCGCCGAGAGCGATGTGCGCATGTGGACGCCGTCGTAGAACCCCGTGTTCCAGCCCCGGAAGCTCGAGATGTTCGTCATGTCCAG
>CAYXHU010000507.1:0-1820 GCA_964464675.1 uncultured Acidimicrobiia bacterium | reverse complement strand
ACCTGCTCGGCGAGATCACCGAGATCGACGCCCGGTGGCGCGCCGCGGCCGGTGAGATCGACGACATCGAAGTCGGCCTGGAGCGCAGCGACATCGAGCTCGAGGACCCGGTGCTGGTGTGGCTACCGGTCGCCGGATGACCGGGCGGCTACGCTCCCGACCGTGAGCCCAAGACCCGCAATCGTCACCATCGAAGAGGAAGCAGACGGCGACGACATCCGCGTCACGATCACCCTCGACTGGCAGGGTCGGCAGTACCACGGCTCGGCGATCGGCCTGTCCGACGAGAGCCACACGCCGCGCCTGGTGGGCGAAGCGACACTGCAGGCCGTCGAGCATCTGTGCTCGGATCGTGTCGAGCTCGAGCTGATGGCCGTCGCCGCCCAGGACCTCGGCCCGATCAGGGTGGCCCTCGCCCAGGTCCGGATGGACCACGACGAAACCCTGGTGGGCACCGCCGTGTTGACGTCGGCCGGAGCCCCGCTGGCCGCGGCACGAGCAGTGATGGACGCAATCAACAGGAAGCTCGGGCTGATTCTCTGAGCCCGGTCAATCGCCGGAGATCAGCGACCAGAGGATGTCCCGGATGCTCACGATGCCGAGGAGCTCCCCTTCGTCCATGACCGGCATGTGCCGGTAGCCCACCTCCAGCAACCAGGCGGCCGCCTCTGAGACCTCGACGTCCGGGGAGAAGGTGTCGGGGGCGTCGGACATCCAGTCGGACACCAGCTCTTCCTCGGGATCGGAGCCGGAGGCAACGGCACGCACCACGTCCCGCTCGGTGATGATCCCGACGAGCCGCCGACCGTCGACGACCCCGAGGCTGCCGACGCCGTCTTCGACGAGCGCCTCGGCGGCGTCGGCCACCGTGGCCTCGAGGCCGATGACCGTTGCGCTGCCCCCCACCAACGATCGCAGCTTCATGGTGCCTCCCCGCGGGTACGCGCCGAGGCTAGCGGCCGCCCGGGCACCCGCACGCCCGGCCGACTACACCAGGTCCTGCTCGCGGATCCCGAACGAGGGATGCCGAAGCCGGCACAGCGCGAGCTTCTCGAGCTGCCGGATCCGTTCCCTCGTCAGGTTGAACTCCTCACCGATCTCCTCGAGGGTGCGCGGCACGCCGTCGAGGAAGCCGTAGCGGAGGGCGAGGATGCGGCCCTCCCGGTCGGGGAGACGGGAGATCGATCGGCGCAGGCTGTCGGCGATGTCGAGCTCCTCTGTGACCTTCACCGGATCGACGGCGTCCTCGTCCTCGATGAAGTCACCCAGTTGCGCCCCGTCCTCGCCGACGGGCTGCTCCAGCGAGACCGTGTCGGCCACGCCCAGGGCGAGCTCGACCTTGTCGACGGTGACCCCGGCCTCTTCGGCGATCTCGTGTGGCTTCGGGTCCCTTCCCAGCTCGGCCTTGAGGCTCGCCTGGGCGGCCCGCACCGCTGCGAGGGTGTCGTGTAGGTGCACGGGGATGCGCACCGTGCGGGACTTGTCGGCGATGGCCCGCGTGATCGCCTGACGGATCCACCACGTCGCGTACGTCGAGAACTTGAAGCCTTTGCGCCAGTCGAACTTCTCGACGGCGCGGATCAGCCCGAGGTTGCCTTCCTGGATGAGGTCGAGGAAGTCGATCCCCGACGTGTTGGCGTACCGGCGTGCGTTGGCGACGACGAGCCTGAGATTGGCCCGGACAATACTGTTCTTGACGGCGTCTGCCCTGACCAGGAGCCGCTCGATGCGACCGAGACTGGCGGAGGTCGCGGGGGCGGCCACGGGCAGCTTCTGGCGGAGTTGGTGGAATTACACGCGATGATCGATATCAGCGACGG
>CAYXHU010000506.1:0-1825 GCA_964464675.1 uncultured Acidimicrobiia bacterium | reverse complement strand
CCACCTCAGAGATGCCGCCCGTGTCGATCCGAACGACGCGGTCGACCTGGTGCCGGCACTCCTCCTCGAGCCCCCGAATGCGGTGTTCGTGGTGATGAGCAACGACGAGACGGCGGCCACCGAGGCCTGGAAGGTCCTCGTGGCCGAGGGCGTTCCCAACGTCTACATCCTGGAGCGGGGCATCAACGGATGGTTGGCGACCTTTGCCCCGGACCTGCCGCGCACCGACGCTCCCGACGATGGGATGCAGTTCGTCGTGGATGCGGCGCTCGGCGATCGCTGGGCCGCCTCGTTCCCCGACGAAGACCTCGCTGCCGAGCTCGATTACACCGAGAAGATCACCCTCGAGGTGGCGCGGGGGCCCGCCGGCGGCGGGTGCGGCTGACCGGGACCGGTCTGCCTCCGATCCCACCCGCCCGGATGCTCCCGCTGCGACCGCCCGGGGTCGGAACGCCTTGAGTCCCCCGGCCCTGCGGCCGATGGACACCTGTGACCGGCGCCGCCGGGTCACGTCCATCGAGGACCGAGACGGAGAGCCGGATGACGCAGCAGACCGCCGCCCACGAGGCAGCGGCCGAAGAACCTCGCATTCGAGCCGTCCACATCGCCGTCCTCCTGGCGATCGCCGGGGGGGTGGTGGTCTGGCAGCTCGCCGAGATCGCCCCGCCGGTGCGCGGGCCGGACATCCCCTGGTGGGTCGTCGCCGCCGGCTTCGCCGGGGCGCAGATGGGCGCCATCCACCTGCGGGTGCGTCGCGATGCCCACAGCATCGCCCTCATGGAGATCCCCCTGGTCTTCGGTCTCGCCTCCCTCGCCCCCGACGTCCTCGTGCTCTCCCGGCTCCTCGGCGAGGCGACCGCACTGACGCTGTGGCGGCGCCAGCGCGGCGACAAGCTGCTGTTCAACCTCGGCCTCTTCCTCCTCGAGACGGCCGCCGCCGCCAGCATCTACCGTGGGATCCTGCTGGGTGCGGACCCGGCGTCGCCGCGCGGCTGGGTGGCTGCCGCCGCCGCCGTCGGCACCGCCCTGCTCGTCAGCTCCGGATCGGTGCTGGTGGTGCTCCGCCTCCACGAGCCGGAGCGCACCGTCGAGCAGATCATGAAGTCCCTCGTCGCCGGCGTGGTGATCAGCCTGGCCTCCGGACTCGTGGCGCTGGTGGCGCTCATCCTGGTGTCGGCGAACGCGTGGTCGCTGGTGATCCTCGGAGGTGTGGCCGTCATCCTCTTCGTCGGGCTGCGGGTCTTCGAGTCGCTGCTGCGGCGCCATCACGATCTGGAGTCGGTGCACGGTTTCAGCGAGATGGTCGGCAACACGCTCGACCTCGACGTGGTGGTTCGCAACACCCTGACGGAGGCCCAGCAGGTCTTCCACGCCAGCGACGCCCTCCTGCTGTGGAGGGACGGAACGGTCTTCCGCAGGCTGCACCGGCGGGGATCGGGCGCGGTGGCCGAGACCGCCGAGAACTCGTCGCTCGCCTCGGCGCTGATCGAGACCGCCGACCGGGCGGGCGAACCGATCCTGCTCGGGGGCGACGACCGGGTTTCCGACTACGCCGCGACTGCGGGGATCCACCGGGGTCTGGCGGCTGCGCTCGTCTCCGAGTCCGAGCCGCTCGGGCTCCTGGTGGTCGGCAATCGGCTCGGCTCGCTGACCGAGTTCGATCGGCACGACGCCCAGCTCCTCAGGACGGTGGCGCGCCAATCGATCGTGGCGCTGGAGCGCGGAAGCCTGCTCCACGACGTCCGCCGCCAGGCGGAACAGCGCGAGTTCGAGTCGCGGCACGATGCCCTCACGAGGCTTCCCAACCGCATCGCCTTCACGGAGG
>CAYXHU010000505.1:0-1830 GCA_964464675.1 uncultured Acidimicrobiia bacterium | reverse complement strand
TCCTCACCGAAGGCGAGCACGTCGTTCGGGAGTTCCGGCCACACTGGCGAATGCTGTTCATCCCCGCGGCTTGGACGGTCCTGTTCATCGCGGCGGTCGTGCTCACGTGGGTGTTCCCTCCCGAGAACACCATTGTCGACTGGGTGGCGACGGGCGTCGCCGTAGTGGCGTGGCTGCCGCTCGGCGCCTACCCGTTCGTGCAGTGGTGGTTCACGTGGTACGTGCTCACCAACGAGCGGCTCATCACCCGCCGGGGCGTCCTCGCTCGCAAGGGCCTGGAGATCCCCCTCGAGAACATCAACGACGTTCAGTTCTCCCAGACGATCCTCGAGCGGATGCTGCACTCCGGCGACCTGCTGATCGAATCTGCCGGCGAGATGGGGCAGAGCCGGTTCCGGGACATCCCCGAGCCCGAGCAGTTCCAGAGTCTGCTCTACCGGGTGCGTGAGGACCGATCTCGCCACCTGGGCAGCGGTCCGGTTTCCTCGGATTCGGCGTCCCAGCTCGAGCGGCTCGCCAAGCTGGTGGAAGATGGGTATCTCACCCGCGAGGAGTTCGAACGCCAGAAGCGGGAGCTGCTCGGCGGCGAGTGAGCCTCGAGGGAACCAGCGGATGGGCTCGCTGCGCTCGCCCGATTCGCACGGCCGCTCACACCGGACGGCCCTCCTGGACCACCAGTCGCGGCGCGGCGAGCGCCCGCAGGTCCTTCGCCGGATCGCCGGGCACGAGGATCAGGTCGGCGACGGCGCCCGGGCGGACCCTCCCCAGGTCGGCGAGCCGGAAGACGTCTGCGGCGCGCCGGGTCGCCGCGGCGATGACTCCGAGGTTGCCGAGGCCCAGGCCGGCGAGTATCTCCATCTCCCGCACCAACCCGCCCGGCGGGTTGAACGGGGTCCCTGCATCGGTTCCCGTCAGCACGATCGCGCCCTCGTCGATCGCCCCGGCGATCCCGTCCATCGCCACGTCCATCACCTCGCGGGCGCGGGCGAGCAGGTCGTCGGGCAGCGCCTCTTCCGCGTGCATCATGGCATCGAGCCCGACCAAGGTCGGGACGAGCGCAACGCCCTGGTCGACCACGCGGCGCGCTTGGTCACGGCGGATCCCGGTTGCGTGCTCGATCGTGTCGATCCCGGCGTCTAGGCACATGTCGATGCCCCGTTGACCGTGTACGTGGGCGCCCACTAGCTTGCCGTGCCGGTGTGCCTCATCGGTGGCCGCACTCAGTTCCTCGGCCGACATGACCACGTCGAACCCGTGGGCGCCGCTTCCCAGTACGCCGCCCGTCGGGAACAGCTTGATGACGTCGGCGCCGCGGCGGATCTCCTCGGCGACCGCGGCTCGCACGTTCTCCGGCCCGTCCGCCTGCACCCCGATCATCCACCCGTGCCCTCCGGTGGGCGTGAGGCCGCGTCCGGCTGCCAGGATCCGCGTACCGGTGATGGCCCCGGCCCGCTGGCGCCTGGCCACCTCGATCGCCAGGCTGTCGGTGGAACCCTGGTCGCGTGCCGTGGTGATGCCTGCTCCCAGCAGGGTCCGGGCGCCGCGGATCGCACGATCCAGCACCAGTTCGGTGGGCTCGGAGGCGACACCGTCGACTCCCTCGACGGTGGCGTCGAGCACGAGGTGTACGTGCCCGTCTATGAGACCCGGGAGGACGGACCCACCACGAGCCTCGGTGACCTCGACCCCGGCGAGATCGGCCGAGCCGTCCGGGCCCACCCACGTGATCCGCTCCCCATCCCACACGACCGTCTGGCCCTGCACCGCGCCGGTGCCGTCGAACAACAACGCTCCGGTGATGGCTCGGCGTGACACGGCGGCTCCTTCGTG
>CAYXHU010000504.1:0-1832 GCA_964464675.1 uncultured Acidimicrobiia bacterium | reverse complement strand
GCCGGCTGTCCGGCATCGGCACCCTGATCAGCCAGGAGGTCTCCGCAGACGACGTCACCGAGCGGATCGTTGACTTGGAGAGCCGTATCACCACCGCCGAAGCGAGCGTGGCTCGCCTGCGGGCCTTCCTCGAAGAGGCCACCGACCTCGCAGACGTGGCGACACTCGAGAACGAGTTGCTCCGCCGAGAGACCGACCTCGAGCTGCTGCGCGGCCAGCTCCGCACCCTGGAGAACCAGGTGGCACTCGCCACGATCGTCCTGATCCTCTCCGAACCGGCGCCTCCGGTGCCCGAGCCGGTGATCGGGCTCACCGAGACGGCCTACTTCGGCCACGACGGCGGAGCCGGGTGCCCGGGCGCCGACGAGATCGAGATCGACGAAGGCGAGCCATTCACCGTGTGCTACGTGGTGACCAACTCGGGAAACACCGCGCTGTCCGACGTCGAGGTGCGGGACTCCGGCCTCGACGCCCGGCCCAGGGACATGCTGGTCGTCGAAGGCGACCCGGAGGCAGTGCTCCCGGTCGGCGGCCGGGTGATCCTCGCTTTCGAGGCCGACGCCGAGTACCCGTCGCGGACCGATCCTGTGGTCACCGCCACCGCCGTCGACGACGACGGCGAGCCGCTGCGCATCGGTGTCGAGACGGAGATCGAGTACTTCTCCCTCGAGGTGATCGAGGACACGTCTCTGCCCGGCTTCGGCGACGCCCTCGCCTCCGCATGGGGTGCCCTGCAGACCGGGTTCGGCGTCGTGGTGATGGTCGCCGGTGCGGCGGTCCCGTTCCTGTGGGTGCCGATCCTGCTGGCCGCCGGATACTGGTGGACCCGCAGGCGGCGCACCCCGCCCGCGGCACCGCCGCCGCCCGAGGCATCCGAGGCCACATCCGGGAACGACTGACGGGATCACCGGGGGCCGGCCGAGCGCCGGCCCCCGAACGCGTCACCCGGCGATGCGGCGGGCCGCGGTGCGCAGCTCGCGACGAGCCTCGGCGACGTCCACGGTGAGCACCGTGCGCTCGGCCACCACCTGCCGGCCGCCCACCCACACGTCGGCGACATCGCGGGCCGAACCTGCCCACACCAGATGGGACACCACGTCCTCGGGCGTCTCGATCGGGTCGTAGGCCACGTGATCGAGTGAGACCCGCACCATGTCGGCCCGCCGGCCGGGTACGAGCGCCCCGAGATCGGGCCTGCCGAGCGCGGCCGCCGCCTCCGACGTGACCATGCGCAGCGCGTCCTCGACCCCGAGCACTGCGGCGTCACCCTCCCGCAGGCGGGCATAGAGCAGCGCCAGGCGGGCCTCCTCCCACAGGTCGAGGTCGTTGTTCGACGCCGGGCCGTCGGTTGCCGCGCCGACGACGAGCCCGGCGCGGCGCATCGCCACCACGGGGGCGACCCCCGAAGCCAGCTTGCCGTTCGACCCCGGGCAGTGCGCCACCCCGACGCCGTGCTCGTCGAGGAGGGCGATGTCGCCGTCGTCCACCCACACGCAGTGCGCCGCGCTGGCCCGGCCGGCGAACACCCCGAGTTCGGCGAGGTGGTGCGGCACGCGCTTCCCGGTGCGCTCGATGACCGCGTCGCCCTCCGTGCGGGTCTCGGCCAGGTGAATGTGCAGGAGCATGCCTTCGGCGACCGCCGTCTCCCCGATCTCCCGCAGGGCTCCGTCGCCGAGCGTGTAGGCCGAATGGGGTCCGAGGCCGACCTCGACCAGATCCTCGCCGGCGTGGCGGTCCCGGAGAGCCAGAGACTCGGCGATCACCTGCTCCGGCGTCCCGAACCGTTCCACCCCGGGAGCCTCGATGATGGCGGCGCACACGATCGAGCGGAT
>CAYXHU010000503.1:0-1838 GCA_964464675.1 uncultured Acidimicrobiia bacterium | reverse complement strand
TCGCCGCGGAGGGTCTCACGACCGCCTACGTGATCGTGTTCCCGGGTGCCGGCCATTCCGTCTCGACGACCGCCGGCCCCTGCCCGATCGAGATCATCGGCGGGTTCCTGGCCGACCCGATGACCGAACCCGACGCGTCGTGCGTCGCCGGCATCGACTGGCCGTATTTCGAGTAGACGCGGCCGGCGGACCGGTCAGGCCCCGACCAGTGTCGTCAGCAGGAACCCGGCCAGGGCCGCCAGGCCCACGAAGCCGCCCGAGCGATGGAGCGCCTCGGGCATCATCGTCTGTGTGATCACCGTCAGCATCGCTCCCGCAGCCAGCCCCTCCACGGCCGCGAAGGTCTCCGCCGGGGCTTGCTGGAACACCACGCTGCCGATGGCCGCCCCGAGTCCGGTCACCAGGATCACCGTGCCCCACAGGCCGCCGACGATCCGCCACCGGAACCCCTGCTCCCGCATGCCCACCGAACTCGCCAGGCTCTCGGGGTAGTTGGAGAGGAGGATGCCCACGAGGAACGACACCCGCAGGGCCCCTGCAGTGGCGCCGATCACCAGCGATTCGGGAATGCCGTCGAGCAGCAGGCCCAGCCAGATGGCGATGGGGGCCCCATGGACGACTGCGGCGGCGGCGGCCTTCGGCAGTTCGCCGCGGCGGACCGCGGCCTGGGCGCGCTTGCGCACCTGGAGAGCTTCTTCGGACCCGAGACCCTGGTCCCGTTCCAGGTAGCGGGCGACGTCGGGATCGCCGAGAAAACGGGCGACGGCACCGCGCAGTGCCGGGTCGCCCCTCATGAGCTCATCCAGGTCGGAGCGCTGCAGCACCCAGACCTCGCAGCTGCTTTGGGCGATGGCGGTGGAGGTTCGCCGCATGCCGGTGACGAACGACAGCACGCCGAACTCGTCGCCGGGCTGGAGCAGCACGCTGACGTCCGACTCCCCGGAGGCGTCGACGAGGGCCACGTCGCCGTCCGACACCACGTAAATGCGATCGGCTGCCTCCCCGGGGCGGAAGAACACGAACCCGCCGTCGTGCTCCTCGCGGAACAGGAGCCGGGCCACCCGGGCCAGCACCGGATACGGCAATTCCCGGAACGGCTCGACCTCCGTCAGCTGGTCGGTGAGCCGCTCGGTGGGAGCCTCCGGAGCCACTTCGACGAGCTGTGGGAGCCGCTCGATTCCCTCGAGATCGACCGTGGTCACCCACGACTCGATGTCGGCTTCACCGATTGCAGGATGGTGGGTGCGGATGTAGTCGTAGAGCCAGCGGTGCCGCTCCACGGACAGCTCGAAGAGCTCTTCCGCCGACAGTTGGCTGAACGCGGTGCCGCGGTAGAAGCACCACGGCGTGTAGTGGTGCCAGTGGTCGTTTATGGTCTCGGCGTAGAAGTCGGTGAGGCTCTTGTAGAACACCCGCGGGTCGATGCTGTTCGGGTCGTCGATGGCGAACTGCACCGTCTGGGCCAGGGCGAAGCAGGTGTAGAACATCTCCATGCCGCGGGGAGTGAAAATGACATGGCATGGGAGCTTGCGCTTGGCCTTGCGCTCCCACATGATCCGCAGCCGCTCGCCCTCCAAGCCCTTCTGCTCGGCCAACTTGTCAACGTCCACGATCCTGAAGTAGATGTTGGTCAGGCCCTTCTCGTCGCCGGCGAGGGCGGCGAGCATCTCATTAGCCTTGGCGTCGGCGGCGTCGGCGCCGCCGCGGTGGAAGTAGGCGATGTAGTAGGAGCCGCGTGACCAGTTGCGCAGGGCGTACGCGAAAACCGGAACGGAGCACGCTTGCGTCAGCACCCCCGCCGCCAGCCAAACGGACAAGTACGCGTGTCGAGGTTGTCT
>CAYXHU010000502.1:0-1856 GCA_964464675.1 uncultured Acidimicrobiia bacterium | reverse complement strand
TCTCGTCGGTGGGCACGGTCTGGAGCGGCACTCGCTCCACGATCTCCAGCCCGTAGCCCTCCAGCCCGGCCCGTTTCGCCGGGTTGTTGGTGAGCAGCCGCATCGTCGTGATCCCCAGATCCACGAGTATCTGCGCCCCCACCCCGTAGTCTCGGGCATCGGCCGGGAAACCGAGGTCGAGATTGGCGTCGACCGTGTCCCGGCCGGCCTCCTGCAGCGCATAGGCCTTCAGCTTGTGCATCAACCCGATGCCGCGGCCTTCGTGCCCCCGGAAGTAGAGGACGACCCCCTCATCGGCCTCGGCGACCATCCGCAGCGCGTCCCGCAACTGGTACCCGCAGTCGCAGCGCCGGCTGCCGAACACGTCGCCGGTGAGGCACTCGGAGTGCACCCTCACCAGCACGTTCTGCCTGCCCGCCACGTCGCCTCTGACGAGTGCGATGTGGTGGGTCCCGTCGAGCAGCGACTCGAATCCCACGGCCCTGAACGTGCCGAACTCGGTGGGGATCGTCGCCTCCGCGACCCGACACACCAGCTTCTCGCTGCGGCGGCGAAACGCGATCAGGTCGGCGATGCTCACCAACGGGATGTCGTGCTCCTTGGCGAATCGTTCCAGGGTCGGCAGCCGGGCCATCGAGCCGTCCTCTTCGACGATCTCGCAGAGCACGCCCGCCGGAGACAGCCCGGCGAGCCGGGCCAGGTCCACTGCCGCCTCGGTGTGCCCCGCTCGCTTGAGCACTCCGCCCGGTTGGTACCGCAGAGGGAAGATGTGGCCGGGCCTGGCCAGGTCGCCGGGCCGAGTCTCGGGGTCGATGAGTGCCCGGATCGTGGCGGCCCGGTCGGCCGCCGAGATGCCGGTCGTCGTCCCGGGCATGTAATCGACCGACACCGTGAAGGCGGTTCGGTGCGAGTCGGTGTTCTCGACGACCATCAGCGGCAGCCGCAGCTCGTCGAGCCGCTCCCCGGTCATCGGCACGCAGACCAGCCCGCTGGTGTGGCGCACCATGAACGCGATGTCCTGAGGACGCACATTCTCGGCGGCGATGATGAGATCACCCTCGTTCTCCCGGTCGGCGTCGTCGACGACGACCACGAACTCACCGCGCTGCAGCGCATCGATCGCTTCGGGAATCGTCGAGAAGCTCATCGGCGCTCCTCCATGAGCCGCTCCACGTACTTGGCGAGCACGTCCACCTCCAGATTCACCAGACTGCCCGGGAAGCGGCTTCCCAGGACGGTCACCTCGCGGGTGTGGGGGATCACCACCACTTCGAAGCCCTCCTCGTCCACGCCCGACACGGTGAGGCTGACCCCGTCCACCGCCACCGAGCCCTTCTCGACCAGGTAGCGCCGCAGCTCGGCGGGGGCGTCGACCCAGATCCTGGCCGACGCGCCTTCCGGGACGACCGAGCGGACGACGCCGACACCGTCGACGTGTCCCTGCACGATGTGGCCGTCGAACCGCCCGTCGGCCGGGAGAGGCCGCTCCAGGTCGATCCCGTCCCCGGGTGCCAGTGCCCCCAGGTTGGTCCGAGCCAGGGTCTCGGGCACCGCCTCCACCGAGAACCCCTCGTCGCCGACCGCCACCGCGGTGAGGCACACGCCGTTGCAGGCGACGGAGTCACCGACGCGCAGGCCGGCGGCGATACGGTCCGATTCGATGGTCAGCCGGGTCACCCCGCCCAGATCCACGACCTCGACCACCGTGCCCATCTCCTCGACGATTCCCGTGAACATCAACGGCCTCCCAGGGTGAACTCGATGCGCAGGTCCGCCCCGACCCGTTCCACCGCGACCAGGTCCACCGGTCGGGCGTCTCCGAGCGTGGCGAAGGTCCCGCCCACGGCCGGGATCCC
>CAYXHU010000501.1:0-1859 GCA_964464675.1 uncultured Acidimicrobiia bacterium | reverse complement strand
CGGATCGGGGTAGAGGCTCGGGTTGTCGATCTCCAACGTCGCGCCGGTTTTGAGCGTGACCTCATAGCGCACCGACGGCGCCGACAGCAAAAGCGACAGGGCGTACTCGCGCTCCAGGCGTTCCTGCACCACCTCGAGGTGGAGCAGACCCAGAAAGCCGCAGCGGAAGCCGAAGCCGAGCGCGGTCGAGGAGTCCTTCTCGTAGGTCAGGGCGGCGTCGTTGAGCGCCAGCTTGTCGAGGGCCTTGCTGAGGTCCTCGTACTGGTCGGTGGTCACCGGATACATCGACGAGAAGACCACCGGTTTGGCCTCTTTGTAGCCCGGCAGCGGCTCGGCCGCGGGGCTCCGGGCATCGGTTACGGTGTCGCCGATGGTGATGTCGCGCACCGACTTGATCCCCGCGATCACGTAGCCCACGGCACCGGCGCCGAGCTCTTGGGTCTTGACCCGCTGGAGCCGCAGCATGCCCACCTCCTCGATATCGTACTCCTTCTCGGTGTGCATGAGGCGGATCCACTGGCGCGGCCGCAGCGTCCCCTCCCGGACCCGGCACAGCAGCACCACCCCGCGATAGGGATCGTACTGGGCATCGAAGATGAGCGCTCGGGGCGGGGCGTCGGGTTCGCCCACGGGCGGTGGCAGCTGGGTGACGATCGCCTCCAGCACCTCGTCGATCCCGGTGCCCCGCTTGGCCGAGCACAGCACCGCCTCGAACGGGTCGAGCCCGAGGTCGGCGTCGATCTCTTCGCGGATGCGGTCGACGTCGGCAGAGGGCAGATCGATCTTGTTGATCACCGGGACGACCACGAGATCGTACTCCATCGCCAGGTAGAGATTGGCCACCGTCTGCGCCTCGACGCCCTGGGAAGCGTCGATCACGAGCAGGGCCCCCTCACACGACATCAGCGAGCGCCGCACCTCGTGGGAGAAGTCGACGTGGCCCGGCGTGTCGAGGAGGTTGAGCTGGTATCTCTTGCCGTCCTTCGCCGTGTAGGGCAGGGTGATGGTGTTGCTCTTGATGGTGATGCCGCGCTCGCGCTCGATGTCCATCGAGTCGAGGATCTGGTCGCGGAACTCCCGCTCGTCGACCCCGCCGCAGTACTGGATCAGGCGGTCGGCCAGGGTGGACTTGCCGTGGTCGATGTGGGCGATGATGCAGAAGTTGCGAATCGTGTCCAAGGTCGTGACCTCGCGGATGTCCGGAGCCGGATCCTACAACCGATTGGCCGGTTCTGCCTCCCCGGTCCACGAACCCCGCCGGGTGGGCTCCCGGAGCGCGACCTCCAGTTCGTCGAGAAAGACGTCGCGAGGCCACTCGGTGGCGCCCAGGCGGGCCAGGTGGTCGGTGTAGACCTGGCAGTCGATCATCCGAAATCGCCAGCGGCGCAGCCGCTCGACCAGGGCCACGAGGGCGACCTTGGAGGCATTCGGCTCGAGGTAGAACATCGACTCGCCGCAAAACATCGTCCCCAGGGAGACGCCGTAGAGCCCCCCCACCAGACGCCCGGCGCGCCAGCTCTCCACCGAGTGGGCGAATCCGAGGCCGTGGAGCGCTTGGTAGCCGGTGATCATCTCGGCGGTGATCCAGCTTCCCGCCCCCTCGGGCCGCGGCGCGGCGGCACAGCGACGGATCACCTCGTCGAAGGCGGTGTCGAAGCGGATCCGGAACCGGCCCTTGCGCACCGTCTTGCGCAGGCTGCGCGAGATCCGCAGCTGGTCCGGCACCAGGACCAGGCGGGGATTCGGCGAGAACCAGGCGTACTCGAGATCCCGGCAGGGCCAGGGGAAGATGCCGTTGGCATAGGCGGTGAGCAAAAACTCCGGCCGGAAATCGCCGCCCACGGCGACCAGGCCGTGGT
>CAYXHU010000500.1:0-1860 GCA_964464675.1 uncultured Acidimicrobiia bacterium | reverse complement strand
CACCGGTGGAGGGGTGTGGGAAGCCGCCCCGGTTCACGATCGTGACCCGGTGGCCGCGGCGGACCAGGGCGTCGGTGAGGTTGTTCACGTAGACGTTCTGGCCCCCGGTGTCGGGCAGGCCGGGGGTCACCTGCCACTCGTGCAGGCCGTGGTTGGTGATCTGGAGGATGTGCACGCCTGGCCCTGAAGATGTCGTCGTCGGTGCGCCACGGTAGCGGTCCGGCGTGTGTGGTCTGCCGTGCCACGGTATGGTCCCTGAAGGCCGGCGGCGCCGGTGGCGCCGCGCCGTCGAACGGGGAGAGGTGGACGTGAGCCTCGGATCGATCCTGATGATGTCGGTGCACGGGTACGTCGGCGCGACTCCGGAGCTGGGACGGCCCGACACGGGAGGCCAGGTCGTGTTCGTGCTCGAACTGGCCCGCCGGTTCGTCGAGCTCGGGTACCGGGTGGACGTCGTCACCCGCCGCTTCGAGGATCAGCCGCCGGCGGATGTGATCGACGACAGCCTGCGGGTGTGGAGGATCCCCTTCGGCGGTCCCGGCTTCATCCGCAAGGAGGACATGCACGACCACCTCGAGGAGTTCGAGCGGCGTCTCCTGGCAGCGATCACCGAGGAGGGCCGCAGCTACGACGTCGTCTCGTCCCACTACTGGGACGCCGGATGGGCCGGGCAGCACGTGGCAGAGGAGCTCGGCATCCCGCACATCCACACGCCCCACTCGCTGGGCGCGTGGAAGCGCCAGACCATGGACGGGCCGGAGGACGAGCTGGAGGGCACGTATCGGTTCTCCGAGAGGGTCCGCAAGGAGTTCCTGGTGTACCGGCGGTGCGATCACGTCATAGCCACCAGCCCGGAGCAGATCGACCAGCTGCGCTCCGACTACGAGGTGCCCGAAGAGCACGTGACCATGATCCCCCCGGGCATCGACGAGCGCAGGTTCACCCCTGTGCCCGAGGCCCGGATCCGCCGGGTTCGCCGCCGTCTTCGCTTCCACGCTCACGACGTGTACGCGGTGGGGCGGGCCGCCCGCAACAAGGGCTACGACCTGCTGCTGCGCTCCATGCCGGTGCTCGCCGATCTGGTGAGCGACGCGAGGCTCCAGTTGGCCGTCGGAGCCGGATCGGGCCGGGACCAGAAGAAGGTGCGGCGCCTCGAGGAGACCGCCAAGGCCTCGGGTGTGGAGGACCGGGTCCTGTGGCGTGGCTACATCGACGACGACGACATGGCCGACCACTATCGGGCCGCCGGCGTGTTCGCGCTCCCGTCTCGCTACGAGCCGTTCGGCATGACGGCGGTCGAGGCGATGGCGTGCGGCACGCCGGCCGTGGTGACCACCCACGGGGGGCTCCACGAGCAGATCGGCTACGGGGAGCATGCGTTGTTCGCAGATCCGCGCCGGCCCGCGGAATGGGCGGTGGCCATGAGCATGCCGCTGCGGTACCCGCGCCTCAGGGAGCGCCTGGCGACCAGGGGATCGAGGTTCGCGCGCCGCGAGTTCGGGTGGCGCGGGATAGCCCGTCGCACCGTCGAGGTGTTCGAGCACCACCGGGAGATCTACCGGGTGGCCCGCGCCGAGCGGGAGGCGGGGAGCCCGTAGCCGGATGATGGTCGCCGGCGTCGACGGCTGGAAGCGGGAATGGGTGTCGGTGCTGCTCGCCGACGGCGCGGTGGGCGGCGTGGCCGTGTTCCCGACCCTCGCCGACGTGGTGGCGGCGCTGCCGGAGGCCGAGGTCATCGCCGTGGACGTCCCCATCGGGCTTCCCGAAGCCGGCCACCGGCGCGCCGACGCCGAGGCGAAGCGCATGCTCGGCATGCGGGCCTCGACGGTGTTCTACGCCCCGCCGAGGGAAGTGCTGGCC
>CAYXHU010000499.1:0-1865 GCA_964464675.1 uncultured Acidimicrobiia bacterium | reverse complement strand
TGCGGGCGGTGCTCACCCCCGGCCACACGCCGCATCACACCAGCTACGTCCTGATCGATGCCGCCGGGGCCGAGCACGCGGTCTTCTCGGGCGGATCGATGCTGGTCGGTGCGGTCGGCAGGAGCGATCTCCTGGGACCCAAGCACACCGAGGAGCTCCTCCGGCAACAGTTTCACTCCGTTCGGCAACTCGCGGAGTCTCTTCCCGATCCGACCCGCGTCGGTCCGACCCATGGTGCCGGATCGTTCTGCTCGGCTTCGGAAGTGACCGAGACCACGACGACGATCGAGCAGGAGAAGCGTCGCAATCCGGCACTGCTCACCGATGACGTCGACGTCTTCGCACGCGAGCAGCTCGAGGGCTACCGGCTCTATCCCGTGTACTACGCCCACATGGCGGGCATCAACCTCGCCGGCGCCGAACCGATGCCGACCGATCCGCTGCCGGAGCTGGATGTCGAGGCGATCGCATCGGCGCTGGCCGAGGGAACTCCCGTGGTGGATGTCCGTCCTGCCGCCGAATGGGCCGCCGGGCACATCCCGGGGACGATCAACATCCCGTTCTCAGACGAGGTGGCCACCTACGTGGGCTGGCTGCTGCCCTGGAATCGGCCCATCGTCCTCGCGGCCCGCCGGCGGGGTGCCGTCGAACGCGTTCGCATGCAGTTGGCCCGGATCGGGCACGATGCCGTTGCCGGTGCCGCGGTCGATCTCGAGCCGGCCTGGAAGGCCACCGGGCGGCCGCTGGCGGCGACCCGGGTGGCGACGTTCTCCGACATGGTTCGGGAGCGGCCCGCCCATCGTCTCGACGTCCGGGATCCCCAGGAACTGCAGGCCGCCTTGGAGATCCCCGGAGCGCTCAACATCCACGTGAGCCGTGTGCCGCACGAGTTGGATCGAATCCCCGAGGGGACCGTCTGGGTGTCCTGCGCGTCGGGGTTTCGGTCGGCGATCGCCGCCGGGCTGCTGGAGCGGGCCGGCCGGACGGTGGTCCTGGTGCTCGACGATGTGGCGAACTACGCCGAGGAATCGCAGTTGGAGGTCTGAAGGCGCCGGGTCAGGCGACCGCCCGGCTCTCCACCATGATGCAGGCGTTCGCCAAGTAGGTGAACCCGTTCTCGTCGAGATAGTCGAGCACGTCCTCGCTCTCCGCCCCGGGTTGGATCCAGGCGTTGAGGAGGCCGAGGGAGCGGGCCTCCTCGAGGACGCGCAACGTGAGGCGCGGGGGAACCACGTAGTCGACGATCGTCGGAACCTCGGGCAGGTCACCGAGGCTCCGGAAGGCCCTGTCTCCGTCCACCGTGTCGCGATTCGGGTTCACCCCGAACACCCGGAAACCCTTCGACTTGAGGTCCCGGTAGATGCGGTGCCCGTACTTGGCGGGGTCGTCGGTGGCGCCGACCACGGCGACGGTGGTCTCGGGGCGGGTGAGCAGGGTGATGATGTCCGACATGGTGAGGGTCAGAACAGAACGGCGACTCGGGCTATTCCCCAGGATCCGACTTCCGGTCGGATGCAGGAGGCGATAGCGTCAAGCGCTGGTGCGGTGCGTCGGTCGAGGTGACGGCGATCAGGAGGTGCTTCGAGGTGCAGCGGATCGTGGGATTCATCGCAGTTGCGGCGTTGATGGCCGCCGGCTGCGGGGGCGACGACGCGGAGGGGATTCGCGGGGACCAGGCCCCCGTCGACACGCCGGGTCTCCCCGTCTCCTACACGGGCGCCGACGACGTCACGACCACCATCGAGGACGCCGGCCGGATCGTCACCCTGAGCGGGGAGTTCACCGAGATCGTCTTCGCCCTCGGCTTGGGCCAGAACGTCGTCGGAGTCGATCTGTTCTCCGTCTATCCGGAGGAGGAGACGGCG
>CAYXHU010000498.1:0-1874 GCA_964464675.1 uncultured Acidimicrobiia bacterium | reverse complement strand
CCAGTTCGATGCCTTCGTATCTCGGCGCTGACTCCCCGAGGCGCGACCCTGTCGGGCCGGGGATCGCGGCGCCGGAGCCGAGCACGTCGATGGCTTCGAAGATCCTGATGTAGCCGGTGCAGCGGCACAGATGTGCCCCCAGCCTGCCCGCGGCCTCCCGGCCGGTGATCCCGGGTCCCTTGTCGTCGAAGAGCGCCTTGACCCGAACGAGGATCCCCGGGGTGCAGAACCCGCACTGCAAGGCCCCGGCGGCGGCGAACGCGCCCGCCAGGCGCTCCCGTTCGGCCGGATCGAACCCCTCGAGGGTGACCACCTCGCGCCCGGCGGTCCTCTCCAGGGAGACGAGACAGGCGGCGGTCGCCTTGCCGTCGAGCAGCACCGTGCAGCACCCGCAGTGGCCTGCCGGGGCACACCCGTCCTTGACGGAGGTGATCCCGAGCTCCTCGCGCAACGCTGCGAGGAGGTGCGGATGGGCGCGACCGACCGCCACCGGATCGCCGTTCAACGTGAACTGGATGGTGCCGGTCATCGTCCTCCCGAGCCCGGCAGACTATCGGCCTGTGATGGCGTCGTCGTGCCGATCGCGAGCGGCCGGCGGCCGGCGCACTCGGGTCGCGGTAGTCATCCGGTTCGTGGAACACTGCGGTGATGTCCCGCGGGATCCTCGATCGGTACCGGAACGTGGTGACGCAGTCGGCCACCGGGTTGTTCAAGCACGCCGGCTACCCGCTGGCCGACTCGCTGTCGTACCGGGGAGATCCGGGTCTGTTCGGGCCGCATTCGATCACCTGGCCGGTGGTCGGCGACGTGGCTGCGTTCGTGGGCGGGGTGCGGGCACTCCTCGTGCAGGCGGCCCATCCCGAAGTGGCCGCAGGGGTGGCAGATCACTCTCGATACCGGGAAGACCCCCTGGGGCGACTGTCGCGCACGTCCAACTACGTGACCGCCACCTGCTTCGGGGCCCTCCCGGAGGTGGAGGAGGCGGTGGCGATCGTCCGGCGCATCCACCGCAGGGTGCAGGGAACCTCGCACCGCGGGATCGCCTACGCCGCCGACCATCCGCCTCTCGCCGCCTGGGTCCACAACGCGCTCACCGATTCGTTCCTCGTTGCCTACCAGCGCTTCGGGCCGAAGCGACTCGGCCGGGACGAAGCCGACGGGTTCGTGGCCGAGCAGACCGAGGTGGGCAGACTGCTGGGCGCCGACCCGATGCCGGATACCGCCGCCGGCCTGGCGAGATGGATCGAAGACCACGCCGACACCGGCGATTCCCCGGCGCTGCGAGACGCCATCGGCTTTCTCAGGGACCCGCCGCTCCCCTGGACGATCCGCATCGGCTACAAGGTCTTGTTCGTGGCCGCCGCGGCGACCATCCCGCGCCGCCTCCGGCGCATGCTCGGCGTGCGCAGGTGGCCCGGTGCCGTCCTGCTCGGCAAAGCCGCAGTGAGGTTCCTGCGCTGGGCGCTGGGTTCGTCACCGTCCTGGCATCTCGCGCTCGTGAGGACGGGCGCCGAAGTGCCGGGAGGTCTGTTCCGCCAGCCGCTGCCGCCCGAGGCCGTCGGAGCCGGGTAGGCCGCCCCGGCGCGGTGTACGGTTGGATGGTCGAGGAGATCTCCATGGTCTGGGTCCGTCGAGGTAATCCGCGGTACCACCTGCTGGAGTCCTGCCCCTACCTGACCGACACACCCGAGGCGGAGGGGCACGACGACACGGTTCGTGAGGAGCGGGAGGCCGACGCGAAGCGGCACGGACTGGTTCGCTGCCACCACTGCTACGGCAGCGCAGGCCGGACCGTCTGACCGCACGCCGGAGCGCGCTACGGCGCGGTCATACCAGTTCGGCTCCGGCCGCCCGGGCGTCGGCCGCCAACGCCT
>CAYXHU010000497.1:0-1878 GCA_964464675.1 uncultured Acidimicrobiia bacterium | reverse complement strand
CGCCTATCCAGAAGGAACGGTCACCGGAAGCGTGTTCCTCAGCGCGTTCACCACGAAGTCGAGCGTCTACGTTCTCGTGCGGATGTTCGCGGGGTACGACGTGCTCATCTGGTTCGGGGTGGCGATGGCGCTCTACGGGGTGGTGTACGCGGTCCTCGCCAACGACATCCGCGAGATCCTCGCCTACCACATCATCTCCCAGGTGGGCTACATGGTGGCCGCGGCCGGGATCGGCACGGAGATGGCGCTGAACGGGGCGGTGGCGCACGCGTTCAGCCACATCCTCTACAAGGGGCTCTTGTTCATGGGTGCGGGGGCGGCCATCTACACGGCGGGGGCCAGCAAGCTCACCGAGCTGGGCGGGTTCTACCGGGCGCAGCGCGCCATATTCTGGCTGTACATGGTGGGAGCTTTCTCGATCTCCGGGTTCCCCCTGTTCAACGGGTTCATCTCCAAGTCGATGGTGGTCGCCGCGGCCGGCGAGGCCCACTACGACGCGGTGATGCTGCTGCTCCTGCTCGCCTCGGTGGGGACGTTCCTGCACACCGGGCTGAAGCTCCCCTACTGGACGTGGTTCGGCGAGGACCGCGGGATCCGGCCCCGGCCCGCCCCGCGCACCATGTACGCCGGCATGGGGCTGGTGGCCGCCCTGTGCACGCTGTTCGGCGTGGCTCCCGGCCTCCTCTACCGGTACCTCCCGTACCCCGTCGAATACCACCCGTACACCGCCGCCCACCTCACCGAGACGGTGCAGATCCTCACCCTGACCTTCGTCGCCTTCTGGATCCTGCGCACCCGGCTCGCCGGGGAGGCGAAGGTGGCGCTCGACACCGACTGGCTGTACCGACGCCCGGCGCCGGCGCTGCGGCGGCTCACCGTGGTCGGAACCCGGCGCGCCCTCGACGCGCTGGAACGAGGGAGCGAGTCCCTGGCGGGGTGGGCGGCCCGCCTCCTCCGCAACCCGGCCCCGGCGGTGCAGCGCTTCGTGGGGGCACCCGGTCCGGGACGGCGCGGCGACCCGTTCGACGCCGACGATGCCCGGCCCCCGCTGGCCGCCGCCCTGGGCCTCATCCTGGTGGCGTTCGCCGTGTTCGGGATCGTCACCCTGTGGTGATCGGGACGGGTGGGCGGCCGGCGACCGGCACTAGCCTTCAGCGAGCCCAGACCCGGGTGGAGCCAACATGCACATCATCGTGATCGGGGCGGGCGCCGTCGGCTCGTACCTCGCCGAGCGCCTCTCGCTGGAGGGCCAGGACGTCGTCGTCATCGAGGCCGATGCGGCCAGGGCCGAGCAGGTGCAGTCCGAGGTGGACTGCCTGGTGATCCACGGCAACGGGGCGAGCACGTCCACGCTGGAGGAAGCCCGGATCGGGGACGCCGGGCTGCTCATCGCGGTCACCTCGTCGGACGCGGTGAACGTGCTGGCCTGCCAGGCGGCGGCCCGGTACCACGTGCCGCGCCGGGTGGCCCGGGTGGAAGACCCGACCTTGCGAGAACAGTTGGGGGAGCTGGGCGTCGACGTGGTCATCGACCCGGGGGAGACGCTCGCCCACGAGCTGGTGCGGCTCGTCGGCCGGGGCCGGGTTTCGGAGATGATCGAGTTCGCCGAAGGCCGGCTGCTGCTCATCGGGGGCTACGTGGCCCGCGATGCCCCGCTGGCGGGGCTGAGCCTCGCCGAGCTGCGCACCCGGGTCACCGGATGGGAATGGCTGGTGGCGGCGGTGATCCGGGACGGCGAGACGATGATCGCCCGGGGCGACACGCTGATCGAGGCCGGGGACCACGTGCTGGTGATGGCCAGGGGCGCCCACGTGGGCGAGGCCTTGGGGCTGATGGGCCTCGAAGCCGAGCCGCCCCGCAAGGTGATCATCCTCGGAG
>CAYXHU010000496.1:0-1883 GCA_964464675.1 uncultured Acidimicrobiia bacterium | reverse complement strand
AACAGGGCACGCTGGAACCAGGCGCACGACATGTGCCGCTCGGCGCTATCTGGCGAGATGCTCGTTCGGGTCCGATAACCGGCTCTTCGCGATGTTTGGGGGTGGGTGGGTTTTCCAGGTAGCGGTTGAAATGCCGTGAGGTGACCTATGGCCTCGCGACTCTTGGTGGTGAAACAGGCCATCGAGAGCAGGAGGCCATAGGTCATGGTCGAGAGTATCGAACCGGCAGCGGTTCTTCTGGGCATGGGCGGGTTCCGGGTGACGGCCGCCGTCGAGTGGGCCGGTGAGGTGTGGTTGGCGGTCGAGACCACCGCCACGGTGACGGGCTGTCCCGATTGTGGGGTGCGGGCCGTCTCCAAGGGGCGCCGGTGCGTCGATGTGCGGGATGTTCCCGTCGGTGAGCGTCCGGTGCGGTTGCGTTGGTCGAAGCGCCGCTGGTTGTGTCCCGATCCGGACTGTGGGCGGGGTTCGTGGACCGAGACGCATCCGGCGATCCGTTCCCGGGCGGTGCTGTCGGAACGGGCCAGGGTGTGGGCGTTCGGACAGGTCGGCCGCCGGGGACAGACGGTGGCGTCGGTCGCCGCCGAGTTGGGTGTCGGCTGGCACACCATCATGAACACGATTGTCGAGTTCGGTGTGCCGCTCACCGAGGAGCTCTCCTTGGAGGATGTGACTGCTCTGGGGATGGACGAACACCGCTGGCGGCATCGCCCCGAGGGATGGGCGATCGGGTTCTGTGATCTCGATACCGGCCGGCTCATCGACGTCATCGAGGGCCGCTCCGGGGCTGGGATCGCCAGCTTCCTCAAGACCCAGCCTGCCGAGACCCGGGCTGGGGTATCGACGGTGAGTGTCGACCCCTGGCGGGGCTATCTGGGTCCGGTCCGTCAGCTCCTACCCGAAGCGGAGGTGGTGGTCGACCACTTCCATCTCATCCGGCTGGCGAACCAGGTGATCACCGAAGTCCGTCAACGCACCCAACAGGCTGTCACCGGGCATCGGGGACGCAAGGGCGATCCACTGTTTGGGATCCGCCGGCTGCTGCTCAAAGGACACGAACGGCTCACTCCCCGCCAGACCCAGCGGATCACCGACGCGCTGGATCACCCCGAGGGGGACCGCTACGACGAGGTCGGCGCCGCCTGGGTCGCCAAGGAACTCCTCCGAGACGTCTACGCCGCCGACGATGTGAAGGCGGCCCGCCAAGCGCTGGCGCGGTTCCACGAATGGGCCGCCGACGTCGACGTTGCCGAACTTCATCGGCTCGCTCGTACCGTCACCCAGTGGACCGACGAGATCCTCGCCTACCACCAGCACCGCTACACCAACGGCAAGACCGAAGCCGCCAACCTCCTCATCGAAAGACTCCGAAGAGACGGCCACGGATACCGCAACTTCCGGAACTATCGACTCCGGCTCCTCCTCAACCACGGCGTGAAATGGGATACTCCCGCCACCACCAGAATCAGAGGCCGCAAACCCCCCGCAGCCGCGTAGAGCCCGATAACCGGTGATCGGCTCGGCCGAATGGGTTCCATTCCTCCCCTGCATGCCGTACAATCACCGTACAGATGGCAGCAACACGGTCTTCTCGAATCGAACTACGCGCCGACCCCGAACGTGAGCGACGTATTCGCTACGCCGCCGAGCTGGAGCATCAGTCTCTGAGCGCCTTCGTGCTCGACGCCGCTACGGAACGCGCCGAGGAAGTCATTGCGTCGGCGTCGGCCACGGTGGTGCCGTCCGACTTCTTCGACCAGCTATGGGACGCGCTCGATGCGCCGGCCGTGCCGAGCCCGGCCTTGCGGCGGCGAGTCCAGGCCCGACGGCGAGTCGATCAGCGCTGACCGGTGACGCGATACGTCTCCGAGCGGCTCGCTCCG
>CAYXHU010000495.1:0-1896 GCA_964464675.1 uncultured Acidimicrobiia bacterium | reverse complement strand
ATCGGGATCAACGCCGCCATCTACCTGCTCGGCCTGCTCATCCCGGATCTCGGCGACCGGATGTTCGTCGAGTTCTCCCAGTGGAAGCCGGGCATCGAGAACGGGGAGTGGTACCGGGCGTTCACGGCGATGTTCCTGCACGGCAGCATCACCCACATCCTCTTCAACATGTGGGCCCTGTACATCTTCGGCCCTGTGCTGGAGCGGCGGTTCGGCGCGTACTCGTTCATCTCGCTGTACGTCGCAGGCGGCCTCGCAGGAAGCGCCTTCTACCACCTGGCCGGCTCGAACGCCCCGGCGGTCGGAGCGTCCGGAGCCATCTTCGGCCTCTTCGGGGCGATGCTCACCGCGTCGTACCGGCAGCGGCACACGCCTGCCGGGCGGGCGGTCTTCGGCCAGCTCGGCGTGCTGCTCGCAATCAACATGGCGTTGCCGCTATTCGTCCCGAGGATCGCCTGGCAGGCCCACCTGGGCGGGCTCATCGCCGGCGCCCTCATCGCCCTCGCCTGGGATCGCCTCCCCCTCCACGGGTCGGGCCCGGCCCGAACACGGGTCCTCACCGCGCTGGCGGTCGCGGTGGCCGCCGCACTGCTCGTCATCCTCGGCTGACGCCGGCTCAGGTCTCTCTGAGCTTCTCCATCGTGATCTCGGAGTGCCGGAACCCGAGCTTCTCCCAGAAGGGCATGCTGTCGGGATCCCTCGCCCGCAGCAGCCACGTGATCCCGGTACCGGGGCCCATCAACTCCGTGACGAGTTCGGTGCCGATCCCGCGCCGGCGGTAGCCGGGATCGACGACCACCATCGACAGGTAGCCGTTCCACACCCCGTCGGTCACCACCCTGCCGAAGGCGACCACCTTGCCGCCCTCCTCGGCCACCAGTGCCCGTTCCGACCACCGAACCACGTTGGCGAAGCGGGCCTGGTCGGCGACCCTGTCGGCCCACCCGTGAGCGGCCAGCAGAGCGCGCACCGCTTCGAGATCGTCTGGTCGAACCGGTCTGATCATCCCACCACGGTACCGCCGCCGAGTCAGCGCGTAGGCTTCCGGCGTTGGTGAGACGCCGCATTCGAGCCGTGAGCGGGCCCGCACGGCGGGCCCGGGCCGTCGAGGGAGGAGGACGACCGTGACCACGCTCGTGGAGGAGCGCACGCCCCCCGACCGGGGCATGCGCTACTTCTTCGCCCACCAGAACCGCTGGTCGTGGACGACCCTGGTGCTCGGGATCGTCACGCTGCTGATGATCTTCGTCGGGACGATCGCGGTCCTCGATGCCTTCGGCTGGACCCAGCTGTGCCCGGAAGGGGCCACGGCCAGCGAGTGCACCCCCACCGAGCCGCTGGCGCGGGGGCTCACCAGCCGGGGCCTGGGGAACCTGATCACAGTGACCTACCTGATGGCGGTGATCACGGCCGCCGTCGCCGTGTTCTCGTGGAGGCGATACGACAACAAGCCCTCCAAGGAGGCGACCGTCGCCGGGTTCGTGCTGGCGTCCCAGGGCGTCCTCCTGGCGACGGTGCTCATGTGGTTCCGGGGCAGCGACGTGGAGCGCTTCGCCCGCAACTTCCTCGACGTTGCGCTGCTCGGCGACAAGGCGGGATTCGTGCTGTCCTCGGTCACCACCGACCTGTGGGATGTGATCCGGGCATCGCTCCCCGAGATGCTGCTGTTCGCCGCCCTCGGGGTGGCGTGGTGGGGCCTGCAGATCGTCAACTGGGCCTTCGCCAAGGTGCGGCACACCCGGCCCGAGTTCCCTCTCCGGCAGGTCCTGATCCTGGCGGCGGCCGGGTTCGGCTTCGGGATCCTGGCCGAGATCACCTCACGGGCGAGCCTGCCCAGCTTCGCCCGGGGCGCGTGGAACACCCTGCGGCTCTCTCTGCTCGGGGCGGCCCTCGGTT
>CAYXHU010000494.1:0-1901 GCA_964464675.1 uncultured Acidimicrobiia bacterium | reverse complement strand
GAGCAGATCGGGGTCCTCTCGCCCGATGGAGCCTTTGCGACGCTGGACTCCAGGCCCGGGGTGTTCCGTGCTCCGGACTGGGAAGCGGACCGACGCGTGTGGGCTCGAACCGGAAGCGTCCGCCAGTCGCTCATCGTCGACGACGACGGGGAGCTGCGCGACGTCCTCGACTATCAGGGGCTGGTCGCCTTCGACGTCGCCGGCGACCGGGTCGCCTACCTGGTGCTCGGCGAGGACGAGTTCCGCTCGGCATCGGCCGGGGTCCCCCTGCCGGCGCCGCCCGGCGTGCTCGCCGTACTCGACGTCGAGTCGGGCGCGCAGACCATCGTGACTCGCAGGCCCGTCTTCTCCTTCGAGTGGTCCCCGGACGGGACGCGGCTGCTGTTCCTGGCGCTGACCGACGGAGGTGGAGCGCCGTCGTGGAACGTCTGGGACGGCGAAGCCGTCGAGGTGTTCGATCCGGTGCTGCCGTCCCTGCTGTACCAGCAGGCCTACCTCCCGTTCTTCGACCAGTACTCCCGCAGCCAGACGGCCTGGGCGCCGGACTCGAGCGCCTTCGCATTCGCCGGAACGCTCGAGGGTGGCCGAGTCGGGGCATGGGTTCAGGGCCTCGACGGGACTGCTCCCGTGTTCCTCGGCCCGGGAGACATGGTGTCGTGGTCGCCCGCAGGGTGACCGTCCCTAGAGTTCGGCCGTGATCGTCGTCAAGGACCTCACCGTCGGGGCCGGCATCCGGACCCTCGTCTCGGAGGCCTCGTTCGCCTTGCACCCCGGGGACAAGGTGGGGCTGGTCGGCAAGAACGGGGCCGGCAAGACGACCCTGCTGCGTACGCTCGCCGGTATCGCCTCCCCTGCCGAGGGCACGATCGCCCGGTCCGGCAGGATCGGGTACCTCTCGCAGGAGGCGGCACTCCCGGTGCTCGACCATCCCGCCGACACGGCCCTCGAGCGGGTGCTCGCCGCCCGGGAGATCGGGGCGGTGCAGCACCGGATGGAGGAGACCCGCCGGAAGATGGAGTTCGCCCCCGGTGACGAGCGTGATCGCCTCATCCGGCGCTTCGCCCGCCTCGAGGCCGAGTTCGAAGCCCGGGGCGGGTACCGCGCCGAGGCAGAGGCCCGCCGGGTGGCCGCCTCGGTGGGGATCGGCAACGACGAGTTGGCACGGGCGATCACGGCCATGTCCGGCGGCCAGCGCCGCCGGGTCGAGCTCGCCAGGATCCTCTTCGCCGAGACCGAGGTGCTCCTCCTCGACGAGCCCACCAACCATCTCGACCTCGACGCCAAGCAATGGCTGATGAGGTTCCTCGCCGACTACGCCGGGGCGCTGCTCGTGGTGAGCCACGATCTGCCGCTCCTCGACGAGGCGATCACCTCGGTGCTGGCCCTCGAAGACGGTGCGCTCGAGGCATACCGAGGCTCCTACAGCCACTACCTCGAGGAGCGCGAGGCGCGCCGGCAGCAGCGAGCCCGGGAGCGCAAGCACCAGGAGGCCCGTATCGCCGCCCTGGAAGACACGGCACGGCGCTTCATGGGGAAGACGCAGAAGATGGCGCGGCGGGCCAAGTCGATGCAGACCAGAGCCGACCGGATCAAGGCCCATCTCGTGGACGTCGGAGTGCGCGGCAAGTCGGTGGTCGTGCGGTTCCCCGCCCCGGTGCCCTCGGGTCGCATCCCCCTGGAGGGAACCGGCCTCGCCAAAGCGTTCGGCGACACCGTGGTGTTCGTGGACGTCGACGTGCACGTCGAGCGGGGCGAGTGCGTCGTGGTGATGGGGCTGAACGGTGCCGGGAAGACCACGCTGTTGCGCATCCTGGCGGGGGTCGAGCCTCCCGACCTCGGTGAGGTCGCTCTCGGCCTGCGCGCCTCGCCCGGGTACTACGCGCAGGAGCACGAGCAGATCG
>CAYXHU010000493.1:0-1907 GCA_964464675.1 uncultured Acidimicrobiia bacterium | reverse complement strand
ACAGGCCGTGCACGAGCAGGTCCAGGCCGCGCAACCCGGTCTCCTCCGCTACCTCCCGGCGCGCCGCAGCCTCGGGGTCGGCATCTTCGGGCTCGACGTGCCCGCCCGGCTGGAGCCAGCGGCGCAACCCGTCGTGGAACACGACCAGCAGCCGCGACCCGTCGGTCACGAACCCGCCGGCCGTGAAATGGGCCGGCGCCGTGCGATCGAAAGGGTCACCCGGGGCCGCCGCCAGGGACCTCATCCTGGCCAGGTGGGCGGCCTCGATCGGGTCCGACGTCTCGTAGGCGGCGAGCAGGGAGGCAAGGCGGCGCCGGATCACCGGCCGCGTGTTTCGTTCCGCTCGTCCCGCCAGGCCACCCAGTCGCGCAACGGCGCCAGGTCGAACGCAGGACCGCCCATCCCGATGGTCAGCTGCTCCGCCCCGGCCTCCACGAGTGCGTCTCCCAGGGACGGATCACCGATCTCGAGGCGGGGGACGCCCACCGACCGCTCGATCTCCGCCGGGTCGCGGCCCACCGCGCGGCACCATTCGTCGAGCACCGCGTTCTTGTGGCGGATCGTCTCGGCGTCCCCGAACCCGTGCCAGATGTCGGCGTGCTCGGCGACGATGCGCAGCGTCACCTTCTCCCCTCCCCCGCCGATGAGGATCGGCATGGGACCCATGGGCGGCGGGTTGAGGCGAGCGAACCGCTCCTTGATCACCGGCATCGCCGCGTCCAGGGCGCGCAGCCGCCCGCCCGCGGTCCCGAACTCGTAGCCGTACTCGTCGTAGTCCTTCCTGAACCATCCCGAGCCGATACCGAAGATCACCCGGCCTCCGGAGATGTGGTCCACGGTCCTGGCCATGTCGGCCAGGTAGTTCGGGTTCCGGTACGAATTGCAGGTGACCAGCGGGCCCAACTGCACCCGCTCGGTGACCTCGGCGAGCGAGGCAAGCATCGTCCACGCCTCGAAGTGCATCCCCTCCGGGTCCCCGTACAACGGGTAGAAGTGATCCCAGTTGTAGACGATGTCCACACCGATCTCCTCGGCTTCGACTGCGGCGCGCCGCATCGTGTCGAACTCGGCGTGCTGGGGGTGGATGTGGAACGCCAGGCGCAGCGGCCGCACGGAGAACCTCCTCGGTACGCGGGAGCCGCCACCGTAGCGGGATGATCCCCACAACCCGCAGGGGACCGGCCCGACTTCACTCCGGCCCTGCCGCCCCCCGGAGACGTTCGGCGAACTGGGTTCTCGGCTCCCTGCGGGCGAACACGGTGAGCACGTCGCCGGCGATCAGCCTGGTGTTCCCGTCGGGGACGATGACCTCCCGGGCGCGGCGCACCGACACGATCGTGCAGCCCCCGGGGATCGGGACCTCCTTGATGAGCCGGCCGTCGGCCACGGACCCGGCCGGGATCTCCAGGTCGTAGAACCGGGCAGGGTCGTCGTGGGTGACCGCAGCCAGCTCCCCGGTGTCGTCGAGCGAAAGCCGCTTCTCGAACTGGTCCTTGGTGCCCTCCCGGGCGAACACGGTGAGCACGTCGCCCGGCTCGAGGCGGGTGTTGCCCTCGGGCACGATCACCGCGGTGCCCCGCCGCACCGACACGATCGTGCAGCCCCCCGGGATCGGGAGCTCCTTGACCAGGGAGCCGTCGGCCGCCGACCCCGGGGGCACTTCAACGTCGAAGAAGCCCGCCCCCGGTGCGATCCGGGTGCGCAGCCGGTCCCTGCCCAGGTCGTGGTGCACCTCTCGGCCCAGGGCGATGTGGTAGGCCGTGACCGCGTCCTCTCTGCGGAACACCGCCACCAGGCGGGTCGGATCGTCCTCACCCACGATCGGGACCCTCCCCACGCCCAGCGACGCCATCCGCTCCAGCACCTCCGAGACGGTCGCCGACGGGGTCGCAGTGACCGGCTTCGGG
>CAYXHU010000492.1:0-1909 GCA_964464675.1 uncultured Acidimicrobiia bacterium | reverse complement strand
GGTGCACGCCGGCGTCGACCCGCGTGCCATCGCCAGGGCCGCCGAAGCCAACCTGGAAGCCGGGGAGGTCGTGCAGGGGGGCTCGACGATCACCCAGCAGTACGTCAAGAACGTGATCCTCACCCCAGACGTCAGCCTGGAACGCAAGCTCGAGGAGGCAACCCTCGCCCTTCGCCTCGAGGAGTCGCTCACCAAGGAGGAGATCCTCGAGCGGTACCTCAACTCGATCTTCCTCGGCGAAGGAGCCTACGGGGTCGGTGCCGCCGCCCTGCGGTACTTCGGCAAGCCGGTGCAGCAGCTCACCCTGGCAGAGTCGGCGCTCATCGCCGGGCTCATCAAGTCTCCGGCCACCCTCAACCCCTACGAGGCCCCGAATGCTGCTCTGGCGAGGCGCCGCACGGTTCTCGAGAAGATGGTCGACCTCGGCTGGTTGGCACCCGAGGACGCAGAGCGGGCCGCCGCCCAGCCCCTCACCCTCATCCCCCGCGAGGAGCGGGACCGCTCCCCCTACCCGTACTTCACCGAGGAGGTGCGCCGCGCCCTGCTCGCCGAACCCGCCCTCGGGGACACCCCCGAGGAGCGGTTCGACGCCCTCCACGAGGACGGGCTCAAGATCTACACGACCCTCGATCCTCATGCCCAGGAGTCCGCAGAAGCGGCGATCGGGGCCATCATCGGCGACGACGGCCCCGATGCAGCGCTGGTGGCCATCGAACCGCTCACCGGCCACGTCCTCGCCATGGTGGGCGGACGCGACTTCTACGACGGCGACGACCCCATCGCCCAGTTCAACCTGGCCACCCAGGGACACCGCCAACCCGGCTCGGCGTTCAAACCCTTCGTCCTCGCCGCGGCGCTCGAAGCGGGATTCTCCCTCGACACCATCCTCCCCGGCGGGCAGTCCGTGACCCTCTCCACACCGACCGGTCCATGGTTCGTCACCAACTACGAGGGCGCGGAGTTCCCGGACCTCACCCTCGCCGAAGCAACGGTCTTCTCCGTGAACACCGTCTACGCAAGGCTCATCGACATGGTGGGCCCGGAACGGGTTGTCGAGGTCGCAGCCGCGGCGGGCATCACCTCCCCGCTCGACCCGGTGCCTTCCCTAGCCCTCGGGAGCCAGGACGTCACCGTGTTCGAACTGGCTTCGGCGTACACCACGTTCGCAGCGCGCGGCGTGCATCTCTCACCGGTCCTGATCACGAGGATCGAAGCCTCCGACGGCACACTGCTCTCCGAGCCCTATCCGAGGATCACCCCGGTCCTCGAGCCCGAGATCGCCGACGCGGTCACCGCCACACTCACGGAAGCAGTGCGGCGCGGGACCGGCCAGCAAGCCAAGATCGGCCGCCCCATCGCCGGCAAGACCGGCACCACCGAGTCGAGCTACGACGCCTGGTTCGTCGGGTACACGCCGCAACTCGTCGCAGCCGTGTGGGTCGGGTTCGCAGAGGGCGATCGTCCCCTGACGTCGCCCTACACCCCGTTCACGATCACGGGCGGCTCGTGGCCTGCACAGATCTGGTCGCGCTTCGCCATCGGAGCACTCTCCGGCAGAGCCTACGAAGAGCTCCCGATCGCCACCGACGACGGTCTGGTGACGGTCGAGATCGACTTGTCCACAGGCTTCCTGGCCGGACCGCTGTGCCCGCGGTCGCACGTCGCCGAAGTCCGGGTCCCTCCCGGAGCGGTCCCCACGGTGGAATGTCCCCTTCACAACCCGGTCGATGATCTCGACGACCCCGGAGTGGTGCCCGATGCGACGTCGCTGGACGTTGCCGGGGCGGTGGCTCTGCTCGAGGCAGCCGGGTACGAGCCCGTGCTCCGCTGGGACGAGTTCGCCGAGGCGCCTCCGGCCACCGCCGTCGCTCTCGAGCCGCCCCCCGGGACTCCGCTCCAGACCGGGGCA
>CAYXHU010000491.1:0-1914 GCA_964464675.1 uncultured Acidimicrobiia bacterium | reverse complement strand
TGATGCGGCGGGAGACCCAACTCCTCGGATCGGCGGATCATCTGGCCTCTGAGTTCTCTCTGCTGTTGACGATGGCCCGGCGCGGTTCGCTGCGGCTCGATGGGTTCGTGACCGCGACCGTGCCGCTCGACGCCGATGCCGTCAACGCCGCGATGGACGACGTGGAGGGCTTCGGCGACCACATCCGCATGGTGATCGAGCCCGAGGGTGGCCGAGGGTCGAGCGACACGCCGTAGCGCCGCCGGCCGGATACCGTTGCCGGCGATGGAGATACCCCTCCAGGTCCGCGACGCGATGGTGGCCCATGCCCGCTTCTGTGCGCCCGAAGAGGCGTGTGGGCTCCTCGCCGTCGACGAGGACGGACGCATCCGCATGGTGTACTGCCTGACGAATGCCGAGCACTCGCCGGTCGCCTACACCCTGGATCCGAGGGAGCACATCAAGGCGCTGCGGCACGCCGAGACGATGGGCTGGCGGCTCGGCGGCGTGTTCCATTCCCACACCCATACCGAGGCGTATCCCTCCCGCACCGACGTCGCACGGGCGCTGGAACCGGAATGGCTGTACGCTCTCGTGTCGCTCGAGGACGGCAATGATCCCGACGTGCGCGGGTTCTGGATCGAAGAGGGGAACATCACCGAGGAACCCCTCGTTGTGATGGATGGAGAGATCAAGGAGCCGACGAGATGAGTGTCCGGGTACGGATCCCGACGGTGCTCCGGCCGCGTACCGGAGGACGAGCGACCGTCACGGCCGACGGGGAGACCGTCGCCGACGTCATCCGCGGCGTGGACCGGGACCATCCGGGCTTCGCGAGTGTGGTGTTCGAGGAATCCGGCGAGTTGAAGCGGTTCATCAACGTGTTCCTCGACGACGAGGACGTCCGGTATCTGCAGGGTGTCGGGACCCCCGTTCCGGAGGGATCCGAGATCGTCATCCTTCCCGCCGTCGCCGGCGGCTGCCGCTGATCCACCCATGCTCGAAGCTCCTCCCCGTACGTCGCCCACGCCGCTGGTCGCCCTCGACCGGCTGACTCCCAAGCCGGGAGTCCGGCTGCTGGGCAAGCTGGAATGGCACAACCCCACCGGTTCCGTGAAGGACCGGCCGGCGCGCTGGATGCTCGACGCCGCCGAGCGGGACGGCGTCGTGGAGCCGGGCTCCCGGCTGCTCGAGCCCTCCTCGGGGAACACCGGGATCGCCCTCGCCCGACTGGCGACGCTGCGGGGTTACCGGATGACGGTGGTCGTACCCGACAACGTCAGCACGGAGCGAAAGGACCTCTTGCGAGCGTTCGGGGCGGAACTGGTCGAGACACCGGGCGGCGAAGGCTCCAACGGGGCGATTCGCCGGGCCGAGGAGATGGCCTCCACGGGCGACTACACGATGCTGTTCCAGTACGCCAACCCCGCCAATCCCATGGCCCACTACGAAGGCACCGGCCCGGAGATCCTCGAGCAGGCCGGCCCCGTCGACTTCTTCGTCGCCGGACTGGGAACCGGGGGAACCCTGATGGGGACCGGACGGGCGCTGCGAGAGGCGAATCCGTCGACGAAGGTCATCGCCGCCGAACCCCCGGCCGGCGAGTCCGTGATGGGCCTGCGGTCGCTGGAGGAGGGGTACACCCCTCCAGTGTTCGATCCGGGCGCCATCGACGGGAAGATCCTCGTCGGCACCGAAGCGTCGGTCATCGGTGCCCGCCGGTTGCTCTCCGAAGAGGGCCTGTTCGCCGGCCTGTCGTCCGGAGCGGCACTCTGGGCGGCGCTGAGATGGGCGGAACGCATCGAGGAAGGCACGATCGTCGTGCTGATGGCCGACGGCGGGTGGAAGTACCTCTCCAGCCGGGCCTGGGAGGGCTCGGTCGCCGAGGCGGTCCGGCGCCTCAACGGCACCCTCTTCTGGTGACCGCACGGGGAA
>CAYXHU010000490.1:0-1929 GCA_964464675.1 uncultured Acidimicrobiia bacterium | reverse complement strand
GGCACTGGTGGCCGCCGGAGCCGGCGCCAAGGTCGCCAAGCACGGCAACCGGGCGGCCTCGTCGCGAGCCGGCTCCGCCGACGTCCTCGAAGCCCTCGGCCTGCCCATCGACCTGCCTCCGGCTGCGAGTGCCCGCATGGTGCGCGAGACGGGGTTCGGGTTCTTCTTCGCGCCCCGCTACCACCCGGCGATGCGCCACGCCGTGCCCGTGCGGCGGGCCCTCGGGGTGGCCACCGTGTTCAACGTCCTCGGACCGCTCGCCAACCCCGCCCGGGCGAGACGCCAGGCAATCGGCGTCTCCGATCCTCGCATGGCGGCGCGGATGATCGAGGTGCTCCGGCGCCTCGGGAGCCGGTATGCATTCGTGTACTACGGTGAGGACGGGCTCGACGAGCTCACCACCGCAGGTACCTCGTTCATCTACCGCCTGCGCGACGGTGAGGTCACCCACGCCGAGTTCACCCCGTCGGATTTCGGGGTGCCCCGCGCCGTTCGAGCAGACCTGCTCGGGGGCGACGCAGCGCGCAACGCCGCGATCGTGCGTTCTGTGCTCGCCGGTGAGCCCGGCGCCCCCCGCGACATCTCGATCGTCAACGCGGCCCCGGCGATCGTGGCCGCCGGCCTCGCCGACGGGTTCGCCCCCGCCATCGACCTGGCGGCGGACGCAGTGGACTCCGGCGCGGCGGCAGCGGTGCTGGAACGCGCCCTGGCGCTCGGCGCGGAGCTGAGCGCCGGAACGGAGTAGGGCGGTGGGCTCAGGAGTGGACCTGATCGACGGGCTGCGTGCCGCGGGGCTCCGGGTGACCGCGCCCCGCCGAGCCGTCTGCGAGGTGCTCGCCGACTCCCCGGAGGACCACATGTCGGCGGCCGACATCACCGAGCGCGTCTCGGGAGCCGGGATCGACCTCTCCACCGTGTACCGGACCCTGGACACGCTCGAGGGCCTCGGACTGGTGCACCACGTCCACCTCGGGCACGGCGCGGGGGCGTACCACGTCACCGGGTCCCACCGGCACCACCACCTGGTGTGCGAGTCGTGCGGCGTGGTGGTGGACGTGCCGCTTTCCGAACTCCGCAACGCGATCGAGTCGGTGACCGGTCCGCACGGGTTCGTCGCCGACGGCCATTTCGCCATCGTGGGGAAGTGCGCTTCTTGTGCTGGGCGGGCCCCGTAGCGGCGCGCCTCGTCTAGCGTGCCGGCCGTGCGACGCTTCATCTCGATCCTCGCCGGGACCGCGGCGATCGTCACCGCGTGCGGCGGCGGCGCCGGCACGCCGGCCGACGACGCTCCGGCCCCGGCTTCCGCAACCTCGTCCCCGTCCGGAGATGCCGGGACGGTGGAACCCTCCACGACGACGGAGGCTCCGGGCACGGCGCCCACGACGACGGAGGCTCCACGGGGGGATCCGGCTCCCGAGCTCACCCTGGAGCTGGCCGCCGGGGGCAGTTTCTCGTTGCGCGGGGAGCAGAAGCCCGTCTACCTGGTGTTCTGGGCGGAGTGGTGCTCGACGTGCAGCCGGGAGATTCCGCTCATCGATGCGATCGCCTTCGACTACCTGGACCGCGTGACCTTCGTGGCGGTGGCGCAGAACAGCAGCTTTGAGGCCTCGGCACGACGCGCCGGCGATTGGTTCGATCCCGATCGGATGCTGTGGGGGTACTCGGACGAGATCGGGCCCGACTACGGCGTTCGGGGCCAGCCCGTGTCCTTCCTCATCACCGCCGACGACTACGTCGCCGATCAGTGGTTCGGACCGCTCCCGGAAGCCGAGATCAGGGCGCGGCTCGACGCGCTCGTCGCCGGGAGCTGATCACTCCGCCCCCGGAGCTGCAACGCGTCCGGCGAGGAACAGCAGGATCCCGGCGGCGATCCCGGCCGCATACCACAGGACCGGGCCGGAGCCGAGTGCCGGCCGCATCGGCTCGGTG
>CAYXHU010000489.1:0-1930 GCA_964464675.1 uncultured Acidimicrobiia bacterium | reverse complement strand
CGAGGTCGACGACGCCGGGACGGCGGCGGCCGACTACACGTTCTCGATCCCCGCCGGGGCCGGGGAAGCCTACGACCGGGGCGAGCCGCTCGAGATCCTGCCGGCCCGCCTCGACGTGCGGGTCGGCGAGGTGATCGAGATCGTCAACGAGGACGACCGCGGCCACCTCGTCGGGCCCTTCTACGTGGGGGAAGGCGAGACGCTGCGCCAGCGCTTCCGGTCGCCCGGCACCTACACCGGGGTGTGCACCGTCCACCCCAGCGGCGAACTGTCGCTGACGGTGACCGAACCGTGATCCGCAGAGCCGTGGTGGTGTCGGCGTGCGCCACCGTGCTGTTGGTCGGGCCGGTGCCGCCCGCCCTCGCCGACCCGGCCGGCCCCACCGACTACCGGACGAACGTCGTGTCGATCGACCCCGAGGTCCCCGGGCTGCGGGTCACCGTCATCGGCGGCGACTCGTTCATCGGGCTCGCCGTGGACCCGGGCTCGACGGTCGAGGTGGTCGGCTATCGGGGCGAGCCCTACCTGAGGTTCCTGCCCGACGGCACGGTGGAGCGCAACGAGCGGTCCCCGAGCACGTATCTGAGCGACGACCGCTACGCCGAGGTCGAGGTGCCCGCCGAGGCGACACCGGACGCCGAGCCGGTATGGGAGGTGGTGGCCACCGACGGCTCGTACGCGTGGCACGACCACCGGGCCCACTGGATGAACGAGTCCCGGCCCCCCGGGCGGGCCCCGGGCGACCGGATCCTCGAAGGTGTCGTGCCCCTCGTCGTGGACGGGATCGACGTTGACGTCGCCGTGGACTCGGTGTGGGTGCCGTCCCCGTCTCCGCTGCCGGTGGTACTCGGCGCCGCGGCCGGAGGGCTGCTGGCGGCGGCGGCCATCCTGATGCGCCGCCCCGCTCTCACGCTCGCCGGGCTGGCGGCGATCGCGCTCATCCTCGGGATCGGCGCGTTCGCCTCCGTGCCCGCAGAGACTGCCCCCTCCCCTCTCATGTGGGCTGCGCCGGCCGTCGCGGTGGCCCTGGCGGCGATCGCCGCAGCCGCCGCCCGTCGCTCGGCCTCGCTCGCCTCCATGCTGGTCGTGGTAGTCGCCGCCGGGCTCGTGGTGTGGGGGGTGCTCCGCTGGGACTGGCTGTGGAGCGCGTTGATCCCGACGGACCTCCCCTTCTGGCTGGATCGCGCCGGAGCCGCCGCCGTCCTCGCCGGGGCCCTAGGCGTGGGAACGGTCGCCGTGGCCCGGATCGCCCGGTCCGGGAACGCCTACTCCTCGTAGCCGGATTGGGCGGTGGTGATCGCCTGATCCACCCGTCCGGTCGCCACCAGCACCATCATCGCGTCGAGGAACGACCGCGAGCCGACCTCGGGCTGCATGAGGTCGGAGCCGTCGAACCGGACCACCTCGGCGCCGCGGAGCAGTTCGGCCATGCGCGCATCGAAGTCCCGTTCGTACTCATCCGGGTCGAATCCGGTGTACGGGGAGATGAAGTCGCCGCGCGCTGCCCAGGCCTCGCCGGCGCGCGGTGAGGCGAGGAATCGGAGCAGCTCGGCCGCCTCGGGACGGTCGGTGAGCGATGCGGCGAGATCACCCCCGACGAGTAGTGGGGCTTGCTCCGACGCGTCGAGCCCGGGGAGGACGAACACGTCCACGTCGCGGCCCACCTCGACGCCCTCGGGGAGGTTGGCCAGCTGGAACGAGGCCTGCCGGTACATGAGGCATCGCGGCACCAGCTCGAGCATCGGGCCCTGGCCGGCGGTGGTCGGGGTGTTCGCCGCGGCCCGCCGCCCCCCGATCGGCCCCAGCGACGACAAGGCGATCCGGTCGAACTCCCGGAACGCGCCGACGATGGCGGAATCGGTGAAGGGGACCTCCCCCTCGACCCATTCGTCGTAGACGTGGTAGGACTCCTTTCCCCAGATTGTTGTCC
>CAYXHU010000488.1:0-1932 GCA_964464675.1 uncultured Acidimicrobiia bacterium | reverse complement strand
GTAGACGACGTTGTCGAGGCGGCTCTCCAGGATGCGCAGCAGGTTCTCGCCGGTGATGCCGCGCTGGCGGGCCGCCTCGCGGTAGTAGCCGCGGAACTGGCTCTCCAACACGCCGTACATGCGGCGTGCCTTCTGCTTCTCGCGCAGCTGGATGAGGTACTGGCTCTCCCGGATGCGGCCGCGACCGTGCTCGCCGGGGGGATAAGGCCTGCGCTCGATGGCGCACTTGGGCCCCTCACAGCGAGCACCCTTCAGGAACAGCTTGGTGCGCTCGCGACGGCAGAGCTTGCAGACGGGTCCGGTGTAGCGGGCCATGGATCAGTTCCTCCGACGCTTCTTGAGACGGACACCGTTGTGGGGGATCGGGGTGACATCGCGGATGCCGGTCACCTCCATGCCCATCGTCTGCAGCGTCCGGATCGCCGTCTCCCGGCCCGAACCGGAGCCGCGCACGATCACGTCCACCTTGCGCATCCCGTACTCGCCGGCACGCCGGGCAGCCTGCTCGGCGGCCACCTGGGCGGCGTACGGGGTCGACTTGCGGGAGCCCTTGAAGCCCACCGTTCCGCCGGACGTCCACACGAGGGTGTTCCCCTCGAGGTCGGTGATGTTGATGATCGTGTTGTTGAAACTCGCAGTGATGTGCGCCTGACCGTGCAGGACACTCCTGCGATCCCGGCGCCGCGTGCGCTGTTGCTGCTTCTTCTCAGCCACCTACCGCTCCCCGCCTACTTCTTGACGGCCTTTTTCTTGCCGGCGATCGCCTGGCGGGGACCCTTGCGGGTCCGCGCATTGGTGTGGGTGCGCTGTCCGTTGACCGGGAGGCCGCGGCGGTGGCGAATGCCCTGATAAGAGCCGATCTCCACCTTGCGCTTGATGTTCTGTGCCACCTCGCGGCGCAGATCACCCTCGACGCGGTAGTTGGCGTCGAGGAACTGCCGGAGGCGGGTGACCTCGTCGTCGGTGAGGTCCCGCACCTTGGTGTTCGGGTCGATCCCGAGGCTGGTGCACGCGTCGTGCGCCCGGCTGTGACCCACTCCGAAGATGTAGGTCAAGCCGACCTCGACTCGCTTCTCCCTGGGCAGGTCCACACCTGCGATCCGAGCCATGCTCACCCCTGCCGCTGTTTGTGGCGGGGATTGGAGCAGATCACCCAGACGCGCCCTTCTCGCCGGATGACCCGGCACTTCTCACACATCTTCTTCACCGATGGGCGCACCTTCATGATGATCTCCCGAGGGCGGCCGACGGGCACCACGGATCACAGCGGTGATCGGGAGGCCCGGCGACGGTTCGCTACCCCGCGACGTCGTCAGCTAATTGCCTGCAAACACACCAAACGAAGCCCCGGAGGGCCGGACGGAAAGAGTACTCGGCGCGGTGCGCCGGCACAAATCCCCGGTCGAGACCCCGCCGCGCCACGGCCTCATCCCCCTGTGAGCACCCGCGGACCGTCCGGGGTGATCGCCACGGTGTGCTCGAAATGGGCCGACAGGCTCCCGTCGGCGGTCACCACGCTCCAGCCGTCGTCGAGAACCCGGGTCGCCCCGCCGCCCAGGTTGAGCATCGGCTCGATGCACACCGCCATGCCGGAGCGCAGTTTCATTCCCGTGCCGGGAGTCCCGTAGTTGAGCACCTGGGGGTCCTCGTGCATCTGACGCCCGATGCCGTGCCCGGTGTACTCGCGCACCAGCCCCAACCCGGCCTCGGCGGCCACGGACTCCACGGCGTGGCCCACGTCCCCGAGGCGCTTCCCGGGCCGGATGTGCTCGATCCCGGCCCACATGGCCCGCTCGGTGGTCTCCATGAGCCGGCGGGCCTCTGGGGTGATCTCACCGACCGGAAAGGTGACCGCCGCGTCGGCGTGCCAGCCCTGGTAGATGGCCCCGGCGTCGACGGACAGGAGGTCACCCTCCACGAGCGTGCGCTCGT
>CAYXHU010000487.1:0-1948 GCA_964464675.1 uncultured Acidimicrobiia bacterium | reverse complement strand
ACGGCTTGGCGGCTTCGGTGGAGATCGAGGTGAGCACCGAGGCGCCCAAGAAGGCCCCGATCGCTCCTGGCACTCCGATGCGGCGCACCGTGCGCCAGTCCACGTTGCCGAACTTCCAGTGGGAGAGGCCCGAGGCCAGCGTCGTGCCCACCTCGGCGAGGTGCACCGAAGCGGAGGCGATCGCCGGGGCGAGGCCGCTCGAGAGGAGCAGGGTGGTGGAGGTCACCCCGTAGGCCATCCCGAGCGATCCGTCGACGAGCTGGGCGGCGGTTCCGACCAGGAAGAAGACGATGAGGTTGTGCATGGTGTCCTAAGTTATCTATAATCTCGATAGGTTTTATCGAAATACTCTGGGATTCAGCATATCCCCACCGACCCGGCTGCGTCAACGGGCTTGCTGAGAGAAGGAGAAGAACCGTGTGGATCACCCGCAAGACCGACTACGCCACCCGGGCGATGCTCGTGCTCGCCATCGCCGGACGGCACGAACAGCTCAAACTGCAGGAGATCGCCGAGCGGGCCGCCGTGCCGGGCAGCTTCCTCGAGCAGATCATGCCCCAGCTGCGCGGCGCCGGGCTGGTCCGCTCCGAGCGGGGCCCCTCCGGCGGGTACCGGCTCAACCACTCCCCCGCCGACATCACCCTCGAGCGGATCGTCCGGCTCTTCCAAGGACCGCTGGCTCCCATCGCCTGCGCCACCCGCACCAACCCGGAGCCGTGCCCGGTCTCCGTGGGCTGCTCGCTGCGAGCCACCTGGGAAGAGGTGCGGGACCGCACCATCGAGATCCTCGAGCGAACCACCTTCGCCGACCTCGCGGAACGGGCCGGCGGGCCCTGGGTGGAGGCCGCCGTCTGAGGATCAGGCGCCGCCCACCACGTCGCCGAACCCGGGGCCTTCCGGACGCTCCAACTGGTCCATCGTGCAGTCCTCGGCATCCTTGTCGGGGCGCCACCGCTCGAACCGGGTGGCATGCCGGAACCGGCCGCCGGTGAGCTGGTCGTAGGAGACCTGCACCACAACGCCGGGGACCACCGGCACCCACGACAGGTCCTTACCGCCGGTCCAGCGGCTCTCCGCCCCGGGGCGGCGCACCTCCTCACCGAACGAGTCCTCGGCACGGATCTCCTCGAAACGGGCCAGCATCTCGGCACGGTCGTGGTCGGAGAACCCCGAGCAGTGCCCGATGAAATGCAGCTCCCCGGAGTCGTCGAAGAGGCCGAGCAGGATCGAGCCGATCTTGTCGCCGTCGGTGTGCACCCGGTAGCCGCCCACCACACAGTCCACGCTGCGGCGATGCTTCACCTTCACCATCGCCCGCTTCCCCTCCTGGTAGGAGGCGGTCAACTCCTTGGCCACCAGGCCGTCGCACCCGGCCGCTTCGAACTCGTCGAACCAGCGGAGCGCAGTGTCCCGATCCGTGGTGGAAGCGGTGAGATGCCAGGCGGGGTGATCGACCTCAGCCATGAGCCGCTCCAGCCGGGCCCGCCGCTCCGAGAACGGGAACGGGCGGAGGTCCTCGCCGCGGTCGGCGAGCAGGTCGAAGGCGACCAGCTCGGCAGGGGTCTCCTCCGACAGCATGGTCACCCGGGATGCCGCCGGGTGGATCCGGTTCGACAGGGCATCGAAGTCGAGCCGGTCGCCGGTGACCACCACCACCTCGCCGTCCACCACCGTGCCATCCGGCAGGGCCCGGAGCGCCGCCTCCAACTCGGGGAAGTAACGGAGCAGCGGCTTGTGGTTCCGGCTGTCGAGACGCACCTCGCCGCTCCACGCCACCGCCCGGAACCCGTCCCACTTCGGCTCGTAGGCCCAGGCACCCTCGGGAACGTCGCCGCGCACCCGGGCCTCCATCGGGGTGATCGGCGGATCGAACGGCCACATGGACACGGGATGGTACGCATCGGGAGGTGCTCCCGCAGAGCGCTACGCTCCGCCGGTGCTTCGCAGC
>CAYXHU010000486.1:0-1953 GCA_964464675.1 uncultured Acidimicrobiia bacterium | reverse complement strand
GTGCTCGATGCGGACCCGGCGTCCCGAGTGCGGGTCCGGGCACCACGCGACGTCGCCGGCGGCCCAGATCCCGGGCGCCGCCCGCAGCTGCTCGTCGACCTCGATGCCACCGTCCGGGGCCAGTTCGAGCCCCTCGACGAACGTCGTCGCCGGTCGCACACCCACCCCGACCACGACCATCTGGGCGGGGACATGGCGGCCGTCGTCGAGCCGGATGCCGCGCACGGCGCCGGCGCCGGTGACCTCCGCGACCGTGTGCCCCATCTCGAACCTGATCCCGGCGGCTTCGTGCACCCCGCGGACAGACCGACCGATGCGGTCGCCGAGAAGCGGTCCGAGCGGCAGCGACTCCGGGGCGACGACCGTGACCTCCAGACCGCGCCTGCGGAGCGCGGAGGCGACCTCCAGGCCGATGAAACCCGCTCCGATGACGGCTGCCGCCGAGGCCCGCGCCGCGGCCTCGATGATGGCCGCGCCGTCCTCCACGGAGCGCAGTACCAGGACGCCGTCCCGTTCGATGCCCGGCACCGGCAGAAGCCTCGGCGTGCCACCGGTGGCGATCAGGACGGCGTCGGGATGCAGTTCTCGTCCACCGTCCAGGATGACTGCCCGTGTCGGCACGTCGAGCCGCTCGACGTGCGCCTGCACGCGCTCGATATGATGCTGCTCGTAGAACTCGGCGCTGCGCAGCGCCAGCTGCTCGCCCGTGACCTTGCCGGTGAGGAACTCTTCGCTACAGTTGGGCCGGTCGTAGGGCAGGTGCGCCTCGCTGCCCACCAGCAGGATCCGGCCCTGGAAGCCGGCCCTCCGCAGTGCCTCCGCCGCCACCGCCCCGGCCCCCCCGGCGCCGAGGATGGCGAAGGTGCGAGCGTCGGCGTGTGGATCGAAGGGCGACATCGGCATCGGACGGCGCTCTGGAGCGTCCTCGTCGATCTCGACGATCACCTCGCCGTCGACGACCTTCACCGGGTACTTGGGAAGGGCATCGAGCGCCGGCGGCTCGAGCGCATCGCCGGTACGGACGTCGAACGCCGCCTGATGGCTGGGGCACATGAGGCGGCTCCCGTGAAGCAGCCCCCTGGCCAGTGGCCTCGGCCGATGGGTACAGCGTCCCGGTAGAGCGTGCAGCTCGTCGCCGAGGCGGATGAGCACGATGGGCCGTCGACCCGCTTTCACCGCCATCGGCACGCCGTCGCGCACCTCTTCGCATCGACCGACCCGTACTTCCACGCTCACCTCACCGACCCGGGACGCGCCCCGGCACATGACCCACCTCCGGCCACCGGGCTCTACCCGGAACCGCCGACGACGAAGCACCGGAGCGGAAGTCTGCCGCCATGGGGCTCTGATAGCATACGGTCGCTTCGTCGGGCGCTGATCGCGCCCGGACACACGGAGGCGCTCATGCTGGACTTCCTCACGCTGCCGGAACGCAGCACCAAGCCGCGGGACGTCGGCATCACACACGTGCTCGACAAGGGTCTCGGCCCCGCCCAGATCGGGGACCTCATCGAGACCGCCGAGCCGTACGTCGACATCGTCAAGCTGGGGTGGGGCACCGCCTGCGTGACCGCCGGCCTCCGCCGCAAGGTAGAGCTCTACCACGATGCCGGCATCCCCGTGTGTTTCGGAGGCACCCTCCTGGAGCTCGCCTTGAAACAGGATCGCCTCGACGACCTCCTCCGGACCGCCGCCGATCTCGGCATGGCGCACATCGAGGTGTCGGACGGCACCGTGGGGATGGAGGAGGCCGACAAGCTCGCCCTCGTCTCCCGGCTGTCGCGCGACTTCAAGGTCCTCAGCGAGGTCGGCAGCAAGAACCCGAAGGTGGAGCTGACCCCGTCGCAGTGGGTCGACGCGATCAGTCGCGAGATCGACGCCGGCGCCTGGAAGGTCGTCACGGAGGGTCGGGAGAGCGGTACAGTCGGGATGTACGAGTCGAACGGGGACGTG